>NZ_CBDKZX010000004.1:0-151932 GCF_965301105.1 Kluyvera sp. | reverse complement strand
ACCAGCTGAGCAACGACGTGAACGCAATGCGTTCCGACGTTCAGGCTGCTAAAGACGACGCAGCTCGCGCTAACCAGCGTCTGGACAACCAGGCTCACTCTTACCGTAAGTAAGAGTTCTGGTAATAAAAATGGCGCACATTGTGCGCCATTTTTTTTGCCTGCGATTTACCCTTTCCTACTGCGTCACGGTTTCTGAGGCCACTGTACTATTCTGCGCCGACAGCACCGATGCCGCGCCTTTCCCCTCAGAGACAATCACCGGATACCCGGCACGACGCGACAGCGCGCTTTTCACCTGCCCTTCACTCGCCTGTTCAGCAAACTGCTTGAAGCCCGACGACAAGGTCATCTTCATGGTTTGCGTATCCTGCGCTTCGTTCTGCGACAACGGGCGATGCACTTCCAGATAACGTGTGCCATTCGGCTCTACCGCATACTTCACTGGCTCATTAATCACCCGCACCGGCGTGCCGCTGCGCACCTGCGCGAACAGCGCCTTGATGTCCGGCGCATTCATACGAATGCAGCCCGAGCTCACGCGCAGGCCGACGCTATCCGGCGCGTTGGTGCCATGGATGAGATATTCGCCGTTACCATAGGCCAGACGCAGCGCATAAAGCCCCAGCGGGTTATTGGGCCCGGCAGGCACGACCGGCGGCAATGTAACGCCACGCTCCAGAGAACGCTTGCGGATACCCGCCGTCGGCGTCCAGGTTGGGTTTGGGATCTTCTGTCCTACCCGAGTCGTCATTTCCGGGGTTTCCAGCCCCTGCAGGCCAATACCAATCGGGTAGACCTGTACCTGCTGTTCACCCGGCGGGAAGTAGTACAGGCGCAGTTCGGCAAGGTTAACCACAATCCCTTCGCGCGGTACGTCCGGCAGCAGCATCTGCGATGGAATGGTCACCACGGTACCAGGACGAGGAACCGGCGCGATCGTATTGTTGGCTTCAAGAATGAGCATCGCCGCCGTATCAAAGCGGCGGGCGATCGCCTGTAGGTTCTTATCCCCCTCCTGAACGGTGTAGGTTTGATTGTGGCCGATTAAACGGCTATTGGCTGGGGGTAATGGGTAGTCGACTGCCCAGGCGCTGGAAATCGCGTTGAGGGCACCTAAAATGCTGAGTGTTAAGAGGGACGCGCGCTTCATATCTGGATTCCTTATTCATATTCACTGACAACATGCCAGAAAGCTGAACCACCAGCGTGGTGAGCTGCTCGCCCACCTTTCGTAACAGAATGAAAGCTGTCTATTTGATATTAGCTAAAACTCGCCGCCTGCGTGCGGATCGCACGAATCATCGCCTCCAGCCCCTGAGAACGCGATGGTGTAAGATGCTGCGCCAGCGCCATTTGTTCAAACCAGGGGCGCACATCAAAGGCCTGTACATCCGCGGCGGTCATCCCATCGTAAAGGATAAAGACGACGGCAATCAACCCCTTAACAATCGCCGCATCGCTGTCTCCCTGTAGCGTGATGTACCCTTGCGCATCGCGCCCCATCACGATCCACACCAGGCTCTGGCATCCCTGAATGATATGCTCCGGGCTATGCTGCTCGGGGCTGAGGGGGGGCAGCCGCTGGCCCAGTTCGATGATATAGAGGTACTTCTCTTCCCAGTTGGCGCAACGGTTGAAATTGCGCAACAGTTTGTCTTTGTCAGGTAAAGCCGCCATGATGACTCCCTGTTATCCTAATAAACGGCGAATGCGTTGCAGGCCCGCCACCAGGCGGTCGACCTCCTCAACGGTGTTATACATCGCCAGCGACGCCCGGCACATCGCGGGCACCTGATAAAATTCCATCAACGGCATCGCACAGTGATGACCCGTCCGTACGGCGATACCGTAATTATCAAGGAAGCTACCCACGTCATAGGCATGATGCTTGCCAAGATTAAACGCAATCACCCCCAGCCGCTCCGCAGGGCCATAGAGATGCAGGTCCGGCACGTTCGCCAGCGCATCCAGCGCGTAGCGCATCAGCGTCTGTTCATATTCGCCGATTTGTGTCAGCCCCAGTGCCGTGACGTAATCCAGCGCCGCGCCCAGGCCGATAATGCCGCCTGTATTCGGCGTACCGGCTTCAAATCGCCACGGCGCTTTTGCCCAGGTGGTGCCTTCACTGAGGCTAACAGTCGCGATCATCGAACCGCCCCCCTCCCACGGCGGCATCGCCTGCAGGATCTCGGCCTTGACGTACAGCGCGCCAATCCCCGTCGGGCCGTAGAGCTTATGGCCCGAAAAAGCGTAGAAGTCGCAGTCCAGCGCCTGGACGTCAACCGGGTGATGCATCACCGCCTGGGCACCATCGACCAGGATCTTCGCGCCATGACTGTGTGCCAGCGTAATCAACTCCGCCAACGGGTTCTCGGTGCCCAGAACATTGGATACCTGCGTGACCGCCAGCAAGCGCGTGCGGGCATCAAACAGCTCTACCGCAGCCGCCATTTGTAACGTTCCGTCCGCATTAAGTGGAATCACCCGTAGCTGCGCGCCCGTGCGCGCGCAGAGCATCTGCCAGGGCACGATATTCGCGTGGTGCTCCATCGTGGTAATCACAATGTTGTCACCCGCCTGAACGTTGCTGCTCCCCCAACTGTTGGCAACCAGGTTAATCGCCTCGGTGGTGCCGCGCACAAAAACGATCTCCTCCGCGCTCGCGGCGTGAAGAAAATGCGCCACCTTCTGGCGCACCTCTTCCATGCGCTGCGTGGCTTCGGCGCTTAACGTGTGGATGCCACGGTGCACCGCAGCATAGCCGTTGCGATAAAACGCCGCCTCGGCATGGATAACCTGCTCGGGTTTCTGCGCGCTGGCGGCGGAATCGAGGTAGGCCAACGGCTGACCGTTGACTTCACGCGAGAGCACCGGAAAATCTGCGCGAACCTGTTGTACGGAAAAGGTCATTGTTTACCTCCTGCCAGACGTAGCCCAATGCGCGCCAACACATGCTGTTTCAGCGCATCAAGGGCAATGGCATCGGTCAGCCCGGCGGCAAACGCGTAGAGGATGATGTTTCTCGCCTCCTCCAGCGCAATCCCGCGCGAGCGTAGATAAAAGAGCTGCTCGTCATCGATACGCCCGACGGTGGCACCGTGGCTGCATTTTACGTCATCGGCGTAAATCTCCAGCTGCGGCTTGGTGTCGACCTCCGCCAGACGCCCCAGCAGCAGATTATTGTTGGTCATCTGACCGTCGGTTTTAATGGCGTGCGGCGCCACGGTAATCACGCCGTTAAACACCGCGCGTCCCTTATCGTTGACGATAGTTTTATGCAGCTGGCGGCTATTACAGTAGCCCTGGTTATGTTCAAGCCAGGTACGACTGTCGCAGACTTCCGAATTGACCGGCATCGCCAGACTGTTCAACCGTAACGTGCTGTTTTCACCATTCAATTGCGCACTACTGTGGTGGCGCGTCACCGCCGCGCCCAGCAGAAAACTGTGGCTGAAAACGGCGGAATCGCGTCCTAGCCGCAGATCGTTATGGGAAAAATGGTAGCTCTGGTCGTTTTCGAACCCCAGCTTCAGATGCTGTAACCGGGCGTTGTCGGCGATATCCATGGTAAGCCTTGCGCCGGTAAAATGACGCACCGTGTTCAGGCTGACGTACTGTTCAATCACCGTCGCCTGTGCCCCTTCCGCCAGCTTGAGATGGTGACGATAGTGCGCCGTATTCATCTCGTCCGTTTCCAGACCGCGCGTAATGTGTAGCAACAGCAGCGGCTTGTCGGGGCGCTGATTGCGATGCACTTGAATATGCGTGACGCTGGTAGACAGGCTTTCGGTGAGATGCAGGAAGGCTTCAGGATGCACCGCCTCCGGCAGCGACTGACGTTGATTATTCACCGTGACGTCGAATCCGCTGTTGCTGACGTCGTCGCTAAGACGGGGATCGAACTGACCGTCCACAAACACCAGCCGATACGCATCCAGCGCCACCGCGTGGCTGTCGCGCTGCTCATCCGTCAATGCGGGCAGCGCCGGGGCGACGAAAGTGCTGGCCAGCAGTTTATCCAGCGCGGTGTACTTCCAGTCTTCGTCTTTACGCGTCGGTAAGCCAAGCTGATGCAGTTGCTGGAGATGCTCTAACGCCTGAGGTGATGCCTGACCACCGCGCGCCTGAACCAGCGCATGCCACTGTTGCAATGCGCTATTGTTGCTCGCTAAGCCAGCCATAGCCCTGCTCCTCCAGTTGTTTCACGAGCCGGAAATCACCGGATTTTACGATACGCCCCTGGTACAGCACGTGGACGACATCAGGTTTGATGTAGTCCAGAATGCGCTGGTAATGGGTGACGATAATAAAGGCGCGCTTGCCGTCGCGCAGCGCGTTAACCCCTTCGGCGACGATTTTCAGCGCGTCGATATCCAACCCGGAATCCGTTTCATCCAGAATACACAGCTCTGGCTCCAGCACTGCCATTTGCAGGATGTCATTGCGCTTTTTCTCACCGCCGGAGAAACCCACGTTGACCGAGCGGGTCAGTAAATCCGCTGGCATCTTCAGTAAGTTGATCTTCTCTTCCATCAGATCCTGAAAGTCAAAGCGATCCAACGGCTCTTGGCCACGATGAGCACGTACTGCGTTGAGTGCGGTTTGCAGGAAGAACTGGTTGCTCACGCCGGGGATCTCAACCGGATACTGGAAGGCCATAAAAATGCCTTCGCCAGCGCGTTCTTCTGGCGAGAGCGTCAGCAGATCGTGCCCCTTAAAGGTCACAGATCCCCCTGTCACGCTGTAGTCTTCTCGGCCCGCCAGCGTCGCGGAGAGCGTACTTTTCCCGGAGCCATTCGGCCCCATAATGGCGTGCACCTCGCCTGGGCGCACGTTCAGGCTCACGCCACGCAGGATCTCTTTTTCATCAACGGAGACCTGTAATTCATTGATATTCAACATATCGCTTCCCTTAATCCTTAACCGACGCTGTGTTCAAGGCTGATAGCCAGCAGTTTTTGCGCTTCCACGGCGAACTCCAGCGGCAGTTCCGAGAAAACATCCTTACAAAATCCATTGACGATCATTGAGATGGCATCATCTTCGCTAATCCCGCGCTGCAAACAGTAAAACAGCTGATCTTCGCCAATACGTGACGTGGTGGCCTCGTGCTCCAGCTGCGCGCTGTTATTACGGCACTCCACGTAGGGGAAAGTATGCGCGCCACAGTCAGGGCCAATCAGCATCGAATCGCACTGGGTGTAGTTACGGGCGTTGGTCGCCGTCGGCATGATTTTGACCAGACCGCGATAGCTGTTCTGGCTGTGCCCGGCGGAGATCCCCTTCGAAATAATGGTCGATTTGGTATTTTTGCCAATGTGAATCATCTTGGTGCCGGTATCGGCCTGCTGATGGCCGCTGGTCAGCGCCACCGAGAAGAACTCGCCGACCGAATTATCGCCGCGCAGAATGCAGCTGGGGTATTTCCAGGTGATCGCCGAGCCCGTTTCCGACTGTGTCCACGACATCTTGCTGTTTTCGCCTTCGCACAGCGCGCGCTTGGTCACGAAGTTCAGGATCCCGCCGCTATTGTTATCGCCGGGGAACCAGTTCTGCACGGTGGAATATTTCACTTCCGCGTCTTTATGAATGATCACCTCCACCACCGCCGCGTGCAGCTGATAGCTGTCACGTACCGGGGCCGAGCAGCCTTCAATGTAGCTGACATAGCTGCCTTCATCGGCAATCAGAATGGTGCGTTCAAACTGGCCGGTTTTCTCCGCGTTGATGCGGAAATAGGTCGACAGTTCCATCGGGCAGCGCACACCTTTGGGGATATAAATAAAGGTACCGTCCGACGCCACCGCGGCGTTCAGCGCGGCGAAGAAGTTGTCATTTTCCGGCACCACCGTGCCGAGATAACGTTTGACCAGCTCGGGATGTTCGTGAATCGCTTCACCGAACGAGCAAAAGATAATGCCCTGCTCCGAGAGCTTTTCCCGGTAGGTCGTCGCGACCGAGACAGAATCAAAAATCGCGTCAACCGCGACCTCTTTCCCCTCACGCACCGGCACGCCCAGTTGGTTAAACGCGGCCTCCACCTCATCGGTTAAAAAGCTGCTGGTCCCGGTCTGCTGCTGCGCGCCGGGTTCAGAGGCGCAGCTATCGTCGCAGTTCCCGCAGGACGGCGCAGAGTAATAGCTGTAATCCTGGTAATTCAGCGAATCGTATTTCGCTTTTAGCCAGTGCGGTTCTTCCATCAAAAGCCAGGCGCGGTAAGCCTTCAGGCGAAATTCCAGCATCCATTCCGGTTCGTTGCGCCTGGCAGAAATCGCCCGCACCACCTCTTCGTTGATGCCTTTCGCCAACTCATCGGTTTGCAGCTGGGTGAAGAACCCTTCTTTATAGTTCAGCGGGCCACCGGCCCAGGTCTGGACATCGTCAGTTGCGTCAGTATTACGCGTCATCATGTACCGCCTATACTCCGAAGCTTTCGCCGCAGCCACATTCGTTCTGCGCCTTCGGATTATGATATTTGAACAGCTGATTCAAACCTTCGCGCACGTAATCCACTTCCGTGCCATCAATAAACGGCATTGCGCGTAAAGGCACCCACAGCTTCGCGCCGTCGGATTCAAACAACAGATCGTCTTTATCCGGCTCGCTTACCGCGTCCAGCACGTAGCCAAAGCCCGCGCAGCCGGTCTGCTTCACCCCTAAACGCACGCCCTGAATCGTTGGCTGCTGTTTGACCAGCTCACGAATATGCGCCGCGGCCGACGGCGTCAGCGTAATGCCACGCCAGGTCACATCGTTGGGATCGAAGGTTCCTGAATGTAAATCCATAGGTCTACCTCATCAGTGGAGCCACAAAGGGTTAACGTTATGTTAGTGATAATGATTATCACTTCAACCCGCGCCGCGTGGGGATATTCCACGCGGCCCCCTTTCCTCAGGCCTTTTTATAAGCATAGACCCTGTCGTCACGCGTGAGTGGGATAGCGAATTTTTTATAATGAATTGAAAAATAATGTATTTATGATGGATGCCGGGCAAAAAATGAAGGAGTGCTAAAGATGCATAGCCAATACCTATTTATTTAATCGGTTTTGGCGTGTTCTGTGAATCAAGGGGTTAGAGGATTATCAATGAGTTATAAAAACCACTGTCTAGACAAATGGGGACATATACAGACTTTTTTATGCCCCCCCCACAACATCCTTTGCCCCCATTACGCCCCAGCATTAACTATCAGTCCAGGCCCATTTAAACGTGCCGGTCCATATCCCACTATAGATACGGTTTTCAGAGGCGTAGGTATCAGGAACGCAGATAACTCGCCCGCGTGGTTCACAGGAGAGCTGCGGGATAGATATCTTTCCCGTTTAAACCACCAGCAAACTCACCTTCACCCCGTGCCACCAGCAACTTTGCCTTTGCGACAGACGGGAGATCATCCGGCTACTCGGTAGGCGTTCTTGAGCTGGAACTGCCCCTTCTTTCCGCGAATTGATTTAGCCACATTCCGCCCATAAAAAAACCGCCCTAAGGCGGTTATTCGTCGAGTATAGGTAGTTTAATAAAATTCAACGCTTGTATGTACTGTCATTACTGTAGGTTTAGGTTGTGGATCCCCTGCCTTCTGTATAGTCAGGTCACATAACTCAGGAACGAGTTTTGCGTTGTATTTGCAGGTTGTTGTGGCGGTATATCCTTGTGCATAGCTGCTTTCATTTATGATTTTGTAATCAAGTGGTTTTTTATTTTTATCTGAATACGTAATTTCATTCTTTGACAAGATGTTACCAGAAGCATAAAACTCAGAGCGTATCAAATTAGAGTCTTTATCATAAAAATGCTCTGCTATCTTCTGACCTAAATAATAGGTGTCTTTAATCATCCCATCATCTGTAAGGGTGTATGTATTTTCATCACCATTATCATTCTGAGATAGTAAATTACAATCCTTCGTTAGTCCAATAGAGTACGGGGTTTCACCTCTCTTACCTACAAGATTTACCCCATCATTCTTAAGTTCTGTTTTATAGCCATTTGAAATATTGTTCAGACTAAGACTTTCCACGCAACCTTTTTCATTTAGTTTTAATGAAATTTCATAACTTACCTTACCATCATTTTCCACTATGGTATTGAGTGATTTCACTGGCCCATTAACAGGATTAAAATCAAATATGGTTGATAGATTGTATACTATAGGAATATAACGAGTTTCAGCATGGACCATCCCTGAAACCAAAATGGCACTGAGTAACAAAGCATATGATTTATTCATTTAACCTATCACCTTAACATTAGACTTATTATATTTATTTCATTACAACACGGTTATTGCTGATCATCAACGTAAATCCTCGCAGAGATAATTGCACCACCAATACGTCGCTTACCATAAAGAAGCGGAACGGGGTTCCCCTGTGCTGCTGTATTCGTCACGCCACCGAATGCATAAGAAGCACGGTTATCTGCGGATTACCAAGGCGCGAGATCACCTACCATCATCGAGAACAGGGGCAAACCCATCGTTCATTCCAGTCAGATGGGGCATGAGAATGCCAGGATGGTTTATGAGGTCTACGGGAAGTGGATTGGTTAGTGGGATCAGGTGGGTTGCTGAACAATAAATTCCAAATCGCAACGCCCCACAGCGCCAAAAAAACAAATACAAATGTTAGATTCTTAATCATCTCATCACTTACTTTGTTCGGGTACATATGACAGCTGTTGAGCCGAGCACTTTATCATCCCACGGCCCCTTAGAACCCGTTTGATCTAGCTCCGTTGCCAAAAGTGAATAATAACCACCGCCCATAAATCTCAAATCTATAGTGGTTGTCAGCGAGGGATTCCCATGGTGCCCCTGCGCCTGGAGACGATCGGCGCTAAGCGCTGAAATTTCCGCATCAAAATCACCATTAATCACAACATGTTTGTTATCAACAACATGAACTGTCAATCCCGTTTGACATTCAAAATTCATAGGATGTTGTACATCAAAAGGAGCGTAATCGGCCATGACCATCATCGGAGATATCATAACAAGCCCAGCTAAAATGATTTTCATTTTTATAGAACCATCAGAAAGGAGACATAGGTTAGCATGGCTCTTTTTGTTAATAATTGCTCTATATCATCTGTTAAACGCCATTCTCTACTTGCAAAACTCAGCAGATTCGCCGGCGCTCGCGCCTTAGCAACGGTGTTGGCACTTTCAAAAGAACACCCGGCGTAGCAAATACAGGAACAGAACGTAGACCCTTGTCGTAATGGCCATACTTCGAATTGACCACAGACTCCGCTTCACATTGAAGCACTGTAACCTTGCTCCAGTCGAGGTTGCTTATGTTGACCATCTCTATCTCCTCGCGTTGATGCGAAAGCGGTATGCACGAAATTCAGCTTTCGGGCCGATGTAACAACAACACATCGAGGATTTCCCGAAGCCTGAAAATGAATGAAAAAAGCTGCCTCAGGCAGCTTCAGGGGATAAAAATAAGAAACGTTAAATAAGAAGGTTTAACCTTTATCGCTTAAAATACAGTTCCCCTTTTCGATCGGCGTTCTGACATCAGAACCTACTGTATCGTTAGTAATGCTGTAAGTTAATTTTTTAGCTTTCTTATTGAAAGTCATTGTCACCGCAGGCCCCGCTATCATCTTTGCAGCGTTCATATTGCCAAACACATAGATGTCTTCAAGCTGCCCCTCATCGTTTGGAACAGAGCCGTTGAAATAGAGCTCAATACCGTAATGGTCACCCAGTCGATCTTTCCAACTGGCATAGCGGTGCCATCCATCTTCTTTTTCTACATCCTGCCAGGTGACTATGGTGCTTTTTTTAGAATGCTCAGGGGCACATTTAAAAACGAATATCGTCGGTTGATTAGCGGCTTGTGCTGTGTTCATCAATAATAATGCAGCAAACCCAAATATAATTTTTTTCATGACATGACCTAAAGCAAAAAGGATATTGTACACATCCAGGCGGCAATGATCATTTACAGATATAAAAAAGTCCCACCGTAGCGGATTTTCCATTCACTCGTGGGTAAATCTGGGGCAGATTACAGGGGTTTTATCATTGAGATTCCGGCAGATAAAGCTCTGCTTCTATACCTCCCCCCCTACTGCGCCAGACATAAACAGCGTTCACAACACATCACAGAATAAAATCCATCTTGTGCTCCCGCCCTTCATATGATTTTATATGCAACAATAAGGCATAATAAATCAATAATGGGAGCGCCTGTATGTCCGTAGAATCGATCGCCCAAGCCCAGTTTGACGCATATAACGCTCATGACATTGAAGGGTTTATTTCTTGCTTTTCAGAGGAGTTTAAAGGTTACCGGATGCCTGCAGAATCGCCTTCAACAACAGGCAAAGCGTCTTTACGTGAGTTTTACCTGAATAATCGTTTTAACAATCCCGAACTAAGAGCAGAGCTTATTTCCCGAACAGTATTAGGTAATAAAGTGTTCGATCATGAGTTGATATACGGTTTGTCATCTACACCCCTGGAGAGTGTGGCGGTTTTTGAAGTTAAAAACGAACTGATTACAACGGCATGGTTCTATTTTCCGTAACGAGAAAGTGCCCAGCTATTCTCAGTAATCATCAGATCGAAACGCATGCGACTAACCAATTGTTCCATCTTTTGATTTTGGAACCTTCTGGTCATGCTCATTTAACAACAGGAGAACACCATGCTCGAACTCCGCCCTAATTGCGAATGCTGCGATCAGGATCTGCCGCCGGAATCGCCAGAGGCGTACATTTGTTCGTTCGAATGCACCTTTTGCATTGATTGCGTTACTCAGCGGCTTGACGGTCATTGCCCCAACTGTGGTGGCGAGCTGGTACGACGCCCAATACGTCCAGCGGCAGCCCTCTTACGACATCCCGCATCCAGCCTACGCCGCTATAAACAATAGACAGGCATACGTTCTTTTTCGTTAATTCATGGCTGCGCGCCCAGTACATACACCGCGTCAACCATGTATTCTCATTTATGGCTTATCAGTTTTTTTAAAAAGCCTGTACCAATGAGAATCAGCCTCCCGACGATAATGACGGTCTGCGCTCACCAGCTCAAAATATTGGCCAAATACTTTCTCGATGACCTGCGGGGAGAGCGGCATTCCTCGTGGCGAAATATCCATCGCCCATATCAGATGCATGCCACCTGGTTTTAGTAAGCGGTTCACTTCACGGGCGTATTTCATCTGCCCGGGCTCATCAAGGCAATGAAAACAACCAATATCATAAGAAACATCGAATGGACCTGATATATCTTTCAGATTGGTCACATCTCCGGTGTGGAAACGGGGAGATTCATACCCTTCCCTGACACGGTTACGAGCCTTTTCGATGGCTACCGCCGAAAAGTCAACGGCCGTTATTTTTATTCCTTCTTTCGAAAAATAGTCTGCAAACAACCCCAGACCACATCCTAATTCCAGCGCATTCAGCGGAGAATTTTGCCTGATAAAGTTTTTTAGTTCTGTCGGTACATTTGAATCTGTCCACATCTTGTGCCCAACATCGGAACGATATGCTTCATCAAAGTCAGTATTTTTTTCTGGTGCACTCATCTGCTATCCCTATTTTTGGTCAGTGGTATTCATGATTATCTTGTATATAGCATGCTATGTATATTATATAGCATGCTATGAAAGCGAAAAGCAACCTTCAATGGGCACCAGAAACCCAGATAACGTTCTGGATAAACCAGGCTTCACGCCTGCTTACACGCACGTTTGAACATCATCTCAGGCCGTATAACTTTGGTATGGCTTATCTCCCTGTCGCTATCGCGTTGGAAGAAAACGGAGAGATGCAGCAGAAACAACTCGCTGAATATGCAGGGGTAGAACAACCTACAATGGCGGCATTGCTGGTACGAATGGAGCGCGATGGATTGATTACCCGTAGACCTAATCCTGTCGACAAAAGGTCAAGCTACATCTCGCTCACACGACAAGCACAGCTAGCGCTGCCCAAAATAAAAGAAAAACTTTATGAAGTGGTCGAGCAGGCTTCCAGTGGCATGACTGAAGAGGAGTGCGGCTTACTCCAGTCATCTTTACAACGAATGATAAAAAACCTTGAATCGCATGAATAAGTACGGCGATGAATACAGCAAGCGCATCTGATTAGCCCCTACTTTCACGAGTAGCGACTCATAGGAAGATTATGCTCGAGCTGCCGAGCATAATCTCCCCACCAGACCTGAGTTTTCCTGCGCCAGCAAGAAGTTCCATCCCCTCAATCTTCCTGCGACATGGTTTCCATCTGGCGCAGAAAATAAACCAGCCAGCGACAATGCCTCATTCACCCCGCTAACCGCGTATCAGAGTACCTCTTCTATCACCCATACGCTGACGCTGCCGCCGTTGCAGGTAAAAGTCGCACTGCCTTCTGCGTCGGTCTCCACCACTTCCTCACGGTTGTTCAGAAAATCCTTCCAGCGTTTATGCGCATAGTTGTCTCCCAGCGTCAGCGTTTTTTCCCCCTCATCGCCGTTGGAGAGCACCACCACGCAGCCGGGCATTTCATCGGTGCCGCTGCGGCTAAATGCGATGCAGTTAGGGTGATCGAACCACAGCGTTTGAACGCCATGCGCAAACCGCTGACGCGCGAGGATCAGCTCATGCAGCTGTTCAATAACCGGCATATCGATAGTGTAAGTTTCGCCATCACCGCCGGTGTCCTCATAGTGCGCGCCAAACAGATCCGGATAAAAAACCGAAGGCACACCGTTTTCACGTAACAGGATGAGCGCATAGGCAAGCGGTTTAAACCACGCCTCCACCGGGGCCTCCAGCGCCTGAAGCGGCTGGGTGTCATGGTTGGCGACCAGCGTCACCGCATGGAACGGATCGGCCTCAACCAGCGTCGCGGTGAAAATCTGGCTCATGTCATAGTCGCGACCCATGCGGGAAGCCTCGTGGAAGTTCATCTGCAACGGGGCGTCAAACAGCATCGTTTTTCCCTCAACCTGAGCGATATACTGCTGCAATTTATCCACATCGTGAGACCAGTATTCCGCCACAATGAACAAAGGTTCAGGCGCCACTTCCTGTATATGCTCAATCCATTGCTTATAGAACCAGGCGGGAATATGTTTAACCGCATCAAGACGAAAACCGTCGCAATGCGTTTGTTCGAGCATCCATCGCGCCCAGTATTTGAGCTCTTCGGTAACGGCCTGATTACGGAAATCAACGTTCTCGCCCATCAGATAATCAAAGTTGCCCATTTCGTCATCGACCTGGTCATTCCAGCCTTCACCGGTATAGTCGTTAACGATTTTGAAAATGCCGTCCTCATCAGGATTCTCGATATGGTCGATGCCGCTAAAGCATTTGAAATCCCAGACAAACTGTGAGTACTTTCCTTCGCGCGCGGGGAATGAATAGCGGGTCCATGCCTCGCACTCGATGATCTCTTCATCAATTTGGGTTCGATCGTCGGCGTTAACACGCTGTACGCGAATATGCTCCTTCTCATCCGCCCCCATCTTATGGTTCAACACTACGTCCATCAGCACCGCAATATTATGCTGTTGCAGTGCATCAATCGCCTGGAGTAACTGGGCTTTATCCCCATATTTTGTGGCAACCGAACCTTTCTGCTCAAACTCCCCCAGGTCAAAAAGATCATAGCTGTCATAGCCAACGGAATAACCACCGGAGGCCCCTTTGCTGGCGGGCGGCAACCAGATCATATTAATGCCAATCTCATGTAAGTTCGGGGCAAGGGCCGCGACCTCTGGCCACAATTCACCGCCAGCGGGATAATACCAGTGAAAGCATTGTAATAAGGTGGGGTTGCGCATACCTGTTCTCCGTTGAAGGCGACACAAAAACTATAAGAGGGAAATCCACAGGTTGCGAGAATCTGGCCATATGGTCTCCTTACCAGACATGACGTTCTTACTACGCATGATGCGCGCATATTTGACATATCCCATAGCGAGCAAGAAGCCATTCCGGGCTCTGTACAGGCTCTATTCACAATGAGAACTGTCAATAAACTAACAACGAGATAGTCGTTTTATCCATAAACATCATGAAAAAAAACGCTACTTTGACGAAGCGCAAAACATCGCGTTTTCGATCGCGCTATTAATTCACACCGCCAATCTATACCGTCTTGACATGTGAAAGGAGGAGACGATGAAAACCTACGATCGTAACCGTAACGCTATCACGCTCGGCACCCGTGTGATGATTGCCAATAAAGGCGCAACCGGCGTGATTACCGCTATCCATGGTGAAGGTAAAACCGCTGAGCAGCTGCGTCGTGAGAGCTGTGTAGAGATTGACGGCTGTGACGGGACGTTCTGCCCGGTTGATTTGATCCGCCTGGGTCTTAACTGATACGGCAACCGTTTGAGGCCACCCCGGTGGCCTTATTTGTTTTACGCCGCCCGAGTGAAAAACAAAAAACTTATATTGATCAATCACAAAACCCGCGCAGCCAAATCAGGCAATAATCACGCTTTGTTGTAATAAAAGTATTTAATCCAATGAATTTCCTGAAGTTATTTTTTATCCTCGTTCTTATTCCCTGTCAAAGCTATGCGCTCAATTTCTCATCGACAATATTGAAATTAAACTGCCCGGAACGCGGGCTGGTAGAAGTCATTCTGCACGTCTATGAGCATACCCAGCAGTCCTGGAAAGGCCATTTTGAAACCGGTGCAGGCCATAAGCGCGTGGGTGACATTGAGATAATCCCCTTCGCCAACGGCGATACGCTGCTGCACCGTATCTCAACCGATGCATTCGGTTATGTTTATTACGGTGAAGAACGGGTAAGACATTGTCTCAAGCTGGATGAACGCCCGGTCTACCCTACCTTCGGCTGAGTGCCTACCAACGCTGCCCGAGCGCAGCGTTGGTCATCGGGCAACCGGCAGATCCGCGTAGCGTGTCGTATAACTGGGGGACAGCATTTCTCGCTTCATCCTCCATGTCTGTTCTATTCCTTTTCCGGCAAAACCGATACTGCCCAGACCGGAGTGATTAATACTGTCAATGACCTGCATCAGCGCCTGGCTATTGGCTCGCGGAGGCAAAGCGTCAAACAGGTTGAGCTGCGCAACGCCCTGGCTGAAAAAATCACTCAGCATTATCTCGGCTTTCATATAGCGAAAGCCGTCGCGCCAGATACTCTGCAGCGAACTGACGGCAAGGCGGATAATATCCCGGGTATCACAGGTTGGAACGATGAACCTGCCGCTAGCCTGCGGGGCATAAAATGTCTCATTCTCCGCATGCGGGCTGGTGCGCATAAACAGGCTGACCACACAGCAGTACTGCCTTTCCGCACGCAGTTTTTCTGCCGCGCGTTCGGCATAGGCGCAAACGACCTGGTGCATCTCGTCATATGTCGTGATGCGATGGCTAAACGAGCGGCTAAAGATGATCTGCTGTTTGGTGGGGGCAAACTCCTCTAACGCCAGGCAGGACTCCCCGCGCAGCTCGCGGACCGTACGCTCCAGCACCACGTTAAAATGCTGGCGAATAACCCAGGTTGAACTATCCGCAAGCTGTAACGCGCTCTCTATTCCCATCTGCTCCAGCTTCTTACGGGTACGTCTTCCAACGCCCCAGACTTCATGCGCTGGAATTAAGGAGAGCAATTTACGCTGGCGCTCCGTTGCACAGAGATCGACGACACCGTTGGTTTTTCGCCAGGTTTTGGCCGCCAGATTCGCCAGCTTCGCCAGCGTTTTGGTTGGCCCAATACCCACCCCAACCGTCAGCCCGGTATTTCTTCGTACCGCATCACGTATCTGATGACCCAACACCTCAAACGAGCCCTCATCGGGCAATTCAATAAAGGCTTCATCAATCGAATAGATCTCCACACGGGGAGCAAGATCCATCAATGTCTGCATCACCCGATGGCTGAGATCGGCATACAGTGCGTAGTTAGAACTAAAAACGGTTACCCGCTGGCGAGACAATTCATTTTTAATTTTAAAATACGGTGCCCCCATGCTAATGCCGAGCGCTTTAGCCTCCGCGGAACGAGAGATAATGCAGCCATCGTTATTGGATACCACCACCACCGGTTTACCCACCAAATCGGGGCGAAATACCGTCTCACAGGAGGCATAGAAATTGTTAACATCAACCAATGCGAACATATTTATGCGCTTTTAAACTGAACGTCACCACGCCGAAGATTTGCAACTCTTCCTCAGCATGAAAAGCAATCGGTTTGTACTGCGGGTTATGCGGCACCAGCAGGAGCGAGGGCCGGGTTCGCAACTCTTTAACCGTAAACTCCCCCGCTACTGCCGCAACGACGATATCGCCGTGATCGGCTTTTAACGAGCGATCAACAACCAGCAGATCGCCATCACCGATACCCGCGCCAATCATCGAGTCACCGCTAACACGCACAAAATAGGTGGCGCTGGGGTGCTTGACCACCAGCCGATTCAGGTCCAGGCTCTCTTCGACATAGTCCTGAGCCGGGCTGGGAAAACCGCAGGGAATCCGCTCCAGGAACAATGGCAGTTCGAGGGACTGTTCTGCTTTATATAGATAAGTGGCGAACATCTTTATACACCATAAACACTGTTTATATATACAGTATTATGCAACAAGCGTAGAGATCAAGCGGCTTGTCGTCCCTCGCGGTCAACCCGTTGAAGACGCGATAGATTTAATACAGGGTTATTCATGTCAGCGGGTAAGTCGGGCCAGTCCTGCAAAACATGCTGGTATTCGTCGCCGTAATCCGTACCATACACGCCACACATTCGCTGATTCGCCGTCAGCGCGGGACAGCTCTTTTATCGTAAATCAAATGGACTGGAAGACGCTGTAGTGGCCTGGGTATCCATTTAGATTTTTGAGTAACTATTAAATGCAACAAAATCAAGAAATTAGCAAAAAAGAACAATACAATCTGAACAAATTACAGAAGCGTCTGCGTCGTAACGTGGGCGAAGCCATCGCTGACTTCAACATGATTGAAGACGGCGACCGCATTATGGTCTGCCTCTCCGGCGGTAAAGATAGCTACACCATGCTGGAAATTCTGCGCAATCTGCAACAGAGCGCGCCAATCAGCTTCAGCCTGGTGGCGGTCAACCTCGACCAGAAACAACCGGGCTTCCCCGAGCATATTCTGCCGGAATATCTGGAAAAGCTGGGCGTTGAGTACAAAATCGTCGAAGAGAACACCTACGGTATCGTCAAAGAGAAGATCCCGGAAGGGAAAACCACCTGCTCACTCTGCTCTCGTCTGCGTCGCGGGATCCTCTACCGCACGGCCACCGAATTGGGCGCGACAAAAATCGCCCTCGGCCACCACCGTGATGACATTCTGCAAACGCTGTTCCTGAACATGTTCTACGGCGGTAAAATGAAAGGTATGCCGCCGAAGCTGATGAGCGACGACGGCAAGCACATCGTTATCCGTCCGCTGGCCTACTGCCGCGAAAAAGACATCGAGCGTTTCTCCGAAGCCAAAGCGTTCCCGATCATTCCGTGTAATCTGTGCGGTTCTCAGCCGAACCTGCAGCGTCAGGTCATTGGCGATATGCTGCGCGACTGGGATAAACGCTATCCGGGCCGTATCGAGACCATGTTTAGCGCCATGCAGAACGTGGTGCCTTCACACCTGTGTGATACCAACCTGTTTGATTTCAAAGGGTTGAACCACGACAGCGAAGTGATTGAAGGTGGCGACCTGGCATTTGACCGGGAAGAGCTGCCGCTACAGCCAGTGGGCTGGCAGCCGGAAGAAGAAGACGGTCAGCTGGATGAGCTGCGTCTGAATGTGGTTGAAGTGAAGTAAGTCATTTGGCGTCTCAGGCTGCGGCCTGAGACGCTTTTCAGGATGCTATTTCAGCAGACGTACACGGCACGCCTTGCCTTTGATCTTCCCTTTCTGCAGCAATTTCCAGGCCTGATGCGCCACGCCTTCACGTACGGCTACGTAGACATGCGCCGGGTGGACATCGATTTTACCGATATCCGCGCCAACCAGTCCCATATCGCCGGTTAACGCGCCCAGCACATCGCCCGCACGCATTTTGGCCTTTTTACCCCCGTCGATACACAGGGTCATCATTTCCGGCGCCAGCGGCGTAATACGCGTTTTAGCCGGCTCTGGCATCCAGTTCAGCTTCAGTTGCAGCATTTCGGCCAGAATATTGGCGCGCTGCGCCTCTTCCGGCGCGCAGAAGCTCACCGCCAGCCCACTGTTGCCCGCACGCGCGGTACGGCCAATACGGTGTACGTGCACCTCCGGATCCCACGCCAGCTCGTAGTTCACCACCATCGCCAGCGATTTAATATCCAGCCCGCGCGCCGCCACGTCGGTCGCCACCAGAATACGCGCGCTGCCGTTGGCAAAACGTATCAGGGTCTGATCGCGGTCGCGCTGTTCGAGGTCGCCGTGCAGCGCAATGGTGCTCTGCCCCGCCGCGTTCAGCTCTTCAAACACCGCCTGACAATCTTTTTTGGTATTACAGAACACGACGCAAGAAGATGGCTGATGCTGGCTCAGCAGCTGCTGTAACAGCGCGATTTTGCCGTGACGTGGTACGTCAAAAAACTGCTGCTCAACCGAGGGGAGCGCGTCAACGCTATCAATTTCGATCGTTTCCGGCGAACGTTGCACACGGCCGCTGATGGCGGCAATCGCTTCCGGCCAGGTCGCGGAGAACAGCAGCGTCTGGCGAGACGCTGGCGCAAAGCGAATCACTTCGTCGATAGCATCGCTAAAGCCCATATCCAGCATGCGGTCCGCTTCATCCATCACCAGCGTTTGCAGTGCATCCAGCGATACGGTGCCCTTTTGCAGGTGATCCAGCAGGCGGCCCGGCGTCGCGACGATAATATGCGGCGCATGCTGCAACGAGTCGCGCTGCGCGCCGAACGGCTGGCCGCCGCAGAGGGTCAGCACCTTAATATTCGGCAGATAGCGCGCCAGGCGGCGAATCTCACCGGCGACCTGATCGGCCAGTTCGCGCGTCGGACACAGCACCAGCGACTGGGTCTGGAACAGGCTGGCATCGACATGCTGGAGCAGGCCAAGACCAAACGCTGCCGTTTTGCCGCTGCCGGTTTTCGCCTGCACGCGCACGTCCTTTCCGGCCAGAATCGCCGGCAGCGACGCGGCCTGAACCGGCGTCATAGAGAGATAGCCCAGATCGTTCAGATTATCGAGCTGGGCGGCAGGAAGGGCATTCAGGGTGGCAAAAGCGGTCACAGTATTTTCTCGCGAATAAGGGGCTAAGGTTCAGCAGGCGCGTATCCTCGCAGATCTCGACGCGGGATGCGACAAATTAATCGGCGGGTACCATCAGGGTAGCGGAAAAAAGACAAAAAAAAGCCGACTATTCTAAGCCGGCGTCGTACGAATCAATTGTGCTATGCAGTAATTCAAAAAAAGGAAGTAAGACAATATGGAGCGCAACGCCCATCGCTTGACGTTGCATTCACCTGCGGGATCGATATTGCCTCGATTGGCATGCCGTTTTATTGACCTTGCTCAAATTAAGTGGCGTTACCCTCTCCAAAAGAGGTAAAAAAGGTGATTTTTTACAACCAGTTACTACGGTGTAACCACCACGTAACACCACCGATAAGCAGTACCAGCATAATACAGAAAAGGGAAAAACCCAGATGCGAGCCGCCGCCGGGGATACCGCCAAGGTTGACGCCAAATAGCCCTGTCAGGAAGGTGCTGGGTAAAAAGACCATCGCCATCAACGACATGGTATAGGTTCGCCGGGAAAGCGACTCCTGCATCATCTGCGCAATTTCATCCGTCATCACCGCCGTGCGCGCGATACAGCCGTCAATTTCATCCAGCCCACGTCCCAGACGGTCGGCAATGTCCTGCATACGACGACGCTGGTCGTCGGTCATCCACGACAGACGCTCGCTGGCCAGACGGGCGTAGACATCGCGCTGCGGCGCCATATAGCGGCGCATGACGATAAGCTGCTTACGCAACAGCGCCAGAAAACCACGCGGCGGCACCTCCTGCTCCAGCAGATTATCTTCGAGGTCAATAATTTTGTCGTGCAACTGCTCGATAAACTCGCTGGCGTGATCGGTTAGCGCATCACAAATATCCACCAGCCACGAGCCACAATCCGTCGGGCCGCTGCCCTCCTGAAGGTCGCTCACCACATCATCCAGCGCCAGCACTTTCCGCTGCCGGGTCGAAACGATCATGCGTTCATCAATATAGAGGCGCATCGCCACCAGCTGGTCCGGGCGTTCATCGGTGCTACCGTTAATGCAACGCAGGGTGATCAGCGTCCCCTCGCCCAGGCGACTGACCCGCGGACGCAGGCTTTCACCGGCAAGCGCATCGCGCACCAGATTGGGCAACAGCGGCGTCGTCGCCAGCCACTGGGCGCTGTCGGGGTGGGTATAGTTCAGGTGTAGCCAGCACGGATTCTCTTTACTGACGCTGTCCGCGTCGGTTAATGGCTTCACGCCGCCCTGGCCATCCAGTAGCCACGCAAATACCGCGTCTGGTACGTTTAGGTCCGATCCTTTTATGGCTTCCACATCGCCTCCGCTTAGCGCTCTTTATCCTGATAGTCTAGCCATCTCCTTTTGTTAAGCAACATACGCTGGTGCCATGACGCTGAAATTGTTCACAAAAACAGCTACACGTAAATTTCAGGCATAAAAAAACCCGGTATCGCTACCGGGTTGAGGGAAAAGCGACAGGGTTAAAACGATTGCCAGAAATTCTGCTCGTTGCTGCCGGTCGCGACGACAGGCTGTAGCGGCAGGCCACCGGCAGCCTGCCGTGGCGATGCGGTATTTTGCTCGTCCCCCACGCGGAAATTCTGCGTGCGGGACTGCAGTTCAATCACCTGACGCTTAAGAATATCGGACGATCTCGCCAGCTCCTCGACAACCGTGATATTGCTTTGCGTTACCGTCTCCAGCTCATTCAACGCCAGCGTAATCTGATCGATCCCCTTTTCCTGCTCAGAGGTCGAAACAGCAATCTGCTCCATCAGACCGTTTAACTCGCCCGAACCGGCGACGATCTCCTGCATGTTTTTCTCCGCTTCGGCGACGATACTCGCGCCCTGCGTGACGTTTTCACTGGTGACGCTAATTAAGGTCTTAATATTCTTGGCCGCTTCCGCGCTACGGTGAGCCAGATTACGCACTTCACCGGCGACCACCGAGAACCCTTTGCCGTGATCGCCTGCCCTCGCCGCTTCCACCGCCGCATTCAGCGCCAGAATATTCGTCTGGAAGGCAATCCCGTCAATCATGGCGATAATTTCCGTCATCTGCCGGGCACAGTCGGTAATCGACTGCATATTGGTCGCCACTTCCCCCATCAGCGCGCCGCCTTTACGGGCACACTGCGTCGCCTCACCGGCGCGTTCGCTCGCCAGACGCGTATGTTCCGCGTTATTTTTGGTGCTGGCGGCGATCTGCTCCATGCTCGCCGCGGTCTCCATCAGGGTGGCCGACTGTTGCTCGGTTTTCACCGACAGCTCGCCGCTGCGGGTTGCCAACTGATCGGATAGCGACATTGCGGTGTCCGAAGAGGCGCGAATTTCCGCTACCAGCGTCGAGATATTATTCGATAAGTTATTGATCCCCGGAATTAAGCGCCCGGCACAGTTATTGCCGAAAACAGGAATTCGCACCGACAGATTGCCATCATTAACTTCATCGATGCTGCGCTTAACCGCATTAATCGGCGTCACCAGGTATTTGGTCATGTAGAGCCACAGAAGTCCCAACGCCGCTACCCATACAATATTAATTGTTAATAGCAAGAATATATTTTTTGATAGTATTAGACAGATCACATCGGCAATAACAAAAACCGCCAAAATAAAGACCAGGATAAACGTTCGGACGCTAATGTTTTTAAACATAACCTACCCTCAACGCTGGTTGTATAATTTTGTTATATCACCAGAAGATGTATTTTCCAGACCATTTTAACTATTTTCATCACTTTAACCGTTCGCGGTGTCAGTTTGCCTTAATGCAGAATATAACAACAACTAAAGACAAATTTTCCACACCAGCCTACTTAAGCATGGCTTAACTCTATAGAAATAAAGCATAATATAATGCATCCCACTTATTTATTAACTGGCGTTTCACGATAATTAAGCCATGCTAAATAAACCGAGTGCAGCATCTAATCAGATAAAAAAAAGATAACTCTTTCGCTATTTCACTGGTTTAAATTCGGAATTTACTGATAGATTAAATAGAACCCACTCTATGAAAAGGTATGGTTTGCATGACGCTACACGCTTCGTGGGACCCGATACTGGTCGGTATTTCATTCCTGGTGGCATTCATCGCATCTTTCGTTGCGCTTGATAGTGCTGCAAAAATTGCCGCTTCAAATAAGAAGGCGGCTATCTTCTGGCGTATTACCGGCGGCGCTACGCTGGGTATTGGTATCTGGTCGATGCATTTTATCGGCATGCTGGCCATGAAGATGCCTATGCCAATGAGTTATCACCTGGCGCTGACGGTCATTTCACTGCTGGCGGCGATTATCGCGTCTTCACTGGCGATTAATATCGCCGTCGCGGGAAATACGCTGTCGCTTAAACGCTTGTGCATTGCCACCGCCCTACTCAGCAGCGGTGTCGTCATCATGCACTATGTCGGCATGGCTGCGCTGATGTCGCATGACGATATCATCTGGAGCGTGCCGCTGATTATCGCCTCCGTGGTGATCGCTATCGTTGCCTCCTGCGTCGGCTTGTGGTTAGCCTTCAGCCTGCGCCTGAACAGTAAAGGGGTATTGCTGACGCGCGTTGGCGCGGCGTTTGCGATGGGAATTGCGATTGCCGCGATGCACTATACCGGCATGAGCGCCGCCACCTTCACCGGCAGCGGGCATATCATGGCCAATCATGCGGCCATGGTGAGCGAAGAAGGCCTTTCGATATGGGTTTCCGCCACCACGCTACTGCTGCTGGGGCTGATGCTCATGATCTCAATGGTGGACTCCCAGGTACGCACGACGCGACTCACCGAAAACCTCCAGCGCCTGAACCAGCAGCTTGAGCAGCAGGCGCGCTACGACGGGCTTACCGGCCTCGCCAACCGTAGCCAAATTGACATGCGCCTGCTGGCTTGCCTGCATCAGGCTCGACTGGCGGGCAGCACTTTCGCGCTGGTGCTGATGGATCTCGACCGCTTTAAGCTGGTCAACGATGCCTGGGGCCATCACGTCGGCGATAATCTGCTGGTCTCCGTCGCTAACCGTATGAGCGCCTGCCTGATGCCGAAAATGACCCTCGCCCGCATCGGCGGCGACGAGTTTATTCTGCTGGCGCCCGACTGCACCGAGGCGGAAATCGCCGATATCTGCACGCGGATGGTCGAAAGCATCCGGCGGCCGTTTTACCATTCCGGGCAAATTCTGCAAATCTCGCTGAGCGTGGGCATCAGCCTCTACCCCGGTCACGGCGAAACGCCGCAGGATCTGAAGCTCGCCGCCGATACCGCGATGTATCACGTGAAACATAGCGGGCGAAATGGATGGGTGTTCTACAACGAGTCGATGCTCGATAGCACCTGGCAGGGCGCGCATTTCTTACAGGACCTGACTCAGGCGCTGGAGCGCAATCAGTTTGAACTGTGGTACCAGCCGAAATACCACGTCAAAGAAAAACGGATATACGGCTTTGAAGCATTACTGCGCTGGCGGCATCCGAAAAAAGGCATTTTGCTGCCGGAAGTCTTCCTCTCTACGCTACAGAATACGGGGCTGATTGTCTCAGTGGGTAACTGGGTGCTGGAACAGGCTTGCATTCAGATGCATAAGTGGAGCCTTTCCGGGCACGATGACTGGACGCTTTCGCTGAATATTTCACCGGTCCAGTTTGAGCAGCAAAACTTCTACGAGCAGGTTTGCGACGCGCTGGTACGCCATCGTATTTCGCCGACGCGTTTAACCATCGAGCTTGCCGAAACCACGGCGTTACATGGTTTCGATCGCAGCGTGCAAATCTTTAATGATTTCTGCCGCATTGGTATCACTATTTCCATTGATAACTTTGGCGTCGGTTACTCCAATATGCTGGCGCTGCAGGATCTCCCAGCCGGTGAATTGAAGATTGATAAAAGCTTTATGAAAGATATGCGGGAGAACAGCAAACACATCAAAATCGTCTCGACGATTATCACCATCGCCCATTCCATGAATATGGATGTGGTGGCAGAGGGCGTAGAAACCCAGGAGCAGCAGCGTATCCTCACCGGGCTGGGCTGCGACGCACTACAGGGGTTCTGGTTCTCCGACCCGGTACCGGCGGAAGATATTGAAGTGATGCTGAGTAATCTGCCGCTCAGCGGCGATCCTAACGCGCCAGCCGCGCTGCGCCGCGACATTTCATCAGCCACGGGGAAAAAGCGACAGGCGTGAAAATCGGTGATCCCCAAGCCGGAGCATCAGCGGGGATCGCCCTCCCCGCGTTCGAGATAGGCGACCGTGAAGGTCTGATAGTCGCTGGCGTCCACCTGCTCTTCTACGCCATGGCATTGCAAGCGGTTGGTCGGTTCGCGTAGCGTATGACGCTCAAACTTTTCGACGAGCGTGCACTCTTCAAGCCAGCGTTTTCCCAGGGCAACCTCATCGTTCTTGATCCCCGGCATTAACACCAACACCACCAGTAGCGCAAACGCCGCCGCAGCGGAAAGCCATGTTGTAAACAGCACGGCAATCGGCACGTTGAGCTTTGAAAACAGGTAACTTGCCAGCAGCAAAAGCAGAAAGATGCCGAGCAGCACTTTGCCAAATATCATGACATCAGACATATAAATCATCGCTGTTTGCCCGGGCATAAGAAGGTGAAAAGCGGCTTATCCGCAGAGGATATCGCACGCGTGATATCGTCCGCCAATTATAGCACTCCCGTAATCTCTGCAAGTGTCTCAGCAGAACGATACTCCATGCTGGCAGTGCCTCTGCCACGTTAACCATTGCTGATATCCGTGATGCAGCGCGCGGTTTGCGGTTCGCTATCCCTTTGTGGCCAGGCTATATCTTAGACATCTTTACTCAAAGAGGATGGGCTATGGCAGGCAAAAAGATATTGATGCTGGTTGGCGATTACGCGGAAGATTACGAAACTATGGTGCCCTTTCAGGCGCTACAGATGATTGGTCATCAGGTCGATGCCGTTTGTCCTGACAAGCCAAAGGGTGACTATATCATGACGGCAATTCATGACTTTGACGGCGCCCAGACCTATAGCGAGAAACCCGGCCACCGCTTCGTGCTCAACGCCGATTTTGCCAGCGTCAATGAAGCGGATTACGACGCGCTGCTGATCCCCGGCGGACGCGCGCCAGAATACCTGCGTTTATACGAAGCGGTCATTAAGCTGGTTCAGGACTTCGATGTGGCGAACAAACCCATTGCCGCGGTTTGCCATGGCCCGCAGTTGCTGGCCGCCGCGGGTGTTTTGCAAGGCCGGACCTGCAGCGCCTACCCGGCCTGTGCACCGGAAGTGCGGCTGAGCGGCGGCGAATATGCCGATATCGGTATCGATGAAGCGTATGTGGACGGCAACCTCGTGACCGCGCCGGCATGGCCTGCACATCCACAATGGCTGGCGAAGTTTGCCGAACTGTTGCGATAGGGTTCCAAAACAGGCGCTTTTTAGCGCCTGTTTTTATTGGATAAACCCGGTTCAGTCATGGATTTTAACGCCAAGACAGCCGCGAACAAATTCCGGGTTAAAATGTTTCACCGCCTCCCCCACATAGCCCGCATCCAGCGCGCTGATTTTTGCCATTTCAGCATCGGTCAGGGAAAAATCCCAGATCGCAAAGTTCTCTGCAATACGTTTTTGTTGGGTAGATTTCGGGATCACCGTGACGCCACGCTGCACGTTCCAGCGCAAGACAATCTGCGCAATGGTTTTTTGATGGGCATCGGCGATGCCTTGCAGCATTTCATCTTCATAAGGCTTATGTCTGCCACCGCCTAACGGCGCCCAGGCTTCGGGCTGAACGTTATAGCGCTTCATGGTTTCCAGCGCGTCAGGCTGCGCGAAGTAAGGATGCAATTCCACCTGATTGACCATCGGCTTAATTCTGACGGTTTCACAGAAGTTGGTTAACACATGCGCATAGAAATTCGACACGCCGATGGCTTTCAGTTTACCGGCATCATAAGCCTCTTCCAGCGCACGCCACGCGCTGAAATAATCCCCCATCGCCTGATGCAGCAAATAGAGATCAAAATAGGCTAGCCCTGACTTTTTCAGCGACGCCTCAATACCGGCTTTCGCCGCTTCGGCGCTGACCATGTCCTGAACCCACAGCTTGGAGGTAATGAATAGTTCCTCGCGGGTACACAGCCCTTCAGCGATGG
The DNA here is from genome assembly GCF_965301105.1 of Kluyvera sp. Taxonomy (NCBI): domain Bacteria; kingdom Pseudomonadati; phylum Pseudomonadota; class Gammaproteobacteria; order Enterobacterales; family Enterobacteriaceae; genus Kluyvera; species Kluyvera sp. The sequence continues at coordinate 125,587 of NZ_CBDKZX010000004.1, read as the reverse complement.
CTTCACGAACGGCATCGCCGACAGCATCCTCGTTACCGTAGACGGCGGCGGTATCAATGAGGCGATAGCCCGTGCGAATAGCGCTTAACACCGACTGCTTACATTCTTCTTTATCGGTAACCTTAAAAACGCCAAACCCCACCATCGGCATTTTTAGGCTGTTACTTAATACTGAATATTCCACGGTAATGCCTCTATCAGGTTAAAACATGATTTTAAGATACAACGCTCGCCACAATTAGACTGTTAAAACTGATTTGACCTATGCAATGGATTCATGAATCAGGTGTTTTAATAAGATCGGTCCCCTTCAGGGGGAAATAAGGCATAAAAAACGGGCGCGGTAAGCGGCGCCCGTTCTGAGTTTTGCAGCGATGGTTTTATCAGTGCTTAATGATATACATCGTATGCGTATACGCCACGTCTTCCGGATTGGTGATCGGGTATCCTTTCACCCACGGCTTGATTAAGCGGCCGTTGGTATACTGGTAGATGGGCGCAATCGGTGCTTTTTCGGCGAGGATTTTTTCCGCGGCGTTGTAGTCGGCGTTACGCGCCTCGGCGGTGTTTTCCAGGCTCGCCTGACGGATCACTTTGTCATAGGCAGGATCGTTAAAGCGCGCAATATTGCCGCTGTTCGTCGAAGTCAGCAGCGACAGGAAAGTAGACGGTTCGTTGTAATCGCCCACCCACGAAGCGCGAATCACATCGAAGTTGCCGGTATTGCGGCTATCGATGTAGGTTTTCCACTCCTGGTTTTGCAGCTTAACGTCGACGCCCAGATTTTTCTTCCACATTGACGCCACGGCGATAGCAATCTTCTGATGTACTTCCTGGGTGTTGTACAGCAGGGTCAGCTTCAGCGGACGATTCGGGCCATAGCCTGCCGCTTGCAGCAACATTTTCGCCTGCGCGTTCAGCTCTGCCTGGCTGCTCTCTTCCAGCGCCGACGTTTGAGGTTTAAAACCTGCCGTCACGTCTGGCGTAAAGCGCCACGCGGGTTTTTCGCCGGTCCCCAACACCTTCTCCGCGATGATACGACGATCGATGCTCATGCTGAGCGCCAGACGTACACGCGCATCAGCGGTAGGCCCCTTTTGGGTGTTAAAGGCGTAGTAATAGGTGCCCAGTTGCGCAGGCGTAAAGACCTGACCCGGTAGCTCTTTTTTGAGCTTCTGATACTGGTTTTTCGCGAACGACTCCGTGATATCGATATCCCCGGCCTGATAGCGTTTGGTGGCCGCAGATTCCTGGTTAATCGGCATAAAGGTGACTTTCTGAATCACCGTTTTGGCGTTATCCCAGTAGTATTTGTTCGGCACCGCCACCAGCTTTTCATTCACCACGCGGTCGGCCAGAACATAGGCGCCGTTCCCCACCAGCTTGCCCGGACGCGTCCAGTTTTTATCGCTTTCGACAACGGTTTTATTCACCGGATAGAGCGAGAAGTTAGCCGTCAGATTCACAAACCACGGCAGCGGCTTATCGAGCTGGACCCGCAGCGTATGCGCGTCCACCGCGGTTACGCCCAGAGTTTCGGGCTTGGCTTTGCCATCAATAATATCCTGCGCATTCGTGATGCCCGCTAACGCCGCAAACCAGGCAAACGGCGAGGTGGTTTTCGGGTCAACCAGACGCTGCCAGCTGTAGACGAAATCCTGCGCCGTCACCGGCGTGCCGTCCGACCATTTAGCGTCGTTGCGAAGGGTAAACGTCCAGATTTTCTGATCGTTGGTTTGCCAGCGGGTAGCAACGCCAGGAATGATATTGCCGTGAGCATCCTGATTCACCAGACCTTCATACAGATCGCGAATGACCTGAATCTCCGGTAGCCCCACCGCCTTCGCGGGATCTAATGAAGCGGGTTCATCTTTAATGTGACGAACCAGCTCTTGCTGCTTCGCCAGCACCGTTCCGGCGGGAACGTCGGCCGCGACGGCGATAGAACTCAGACCTGAAAGCAAGACGGCGCAACAGGTCAAGGTGAACGGTAACTTCATGTCATCCCCTTTAAATAGGTAAACCCACACAACTTGATGAAAATATTATTTGTTTCACTTACGCGAATTGCAAACAGCATGTCACATAAACTTGATATATCCCCAGCAATATCCATAAGGGAAACTATTTGATTCGCGGATGATTTTGCACAACACTGCTCAATATCCCCATTGCGTATCAGGATGCAGCGTATGTCAGCCACTCGCCCTCGCGCTCAGCGCGGCGCGTTCCCACCAGGGACACAACACTATGGTCGTTCACTGTTAGGCGCACCGCTTATCTGGTTTCCCGCGCCGCTGGCCGGTCCGCAAAGCGGTTTAATCATTGCCGGTACGCACGGCGATGAAAACGCCTCGGTGGTCACCCTCTCCTGCGCGCTGCGCACGCTGGCACCGGAGCTACGGCGTCATCACGTGGTACTGGCCGTTAACCCGGACGGCTGCCAACTGGGGCTACGCGCCAATGCCAACGGCGTGGATCTCAATCGCAACTTTCCGTCAGCCAACTGGAAAACCGGTGAAACGGTCTATCGCTGGAACAGCGCGGCCGAGCAGCGTGATGTGGTATTGCTCACCGGCAGCCGCCCCGGCTCTGAACCGGAAAGCCGCGCGTTGTGTCAGTTGATTCATCAGATAAACCCGGCATGGGTGGTGTCGTTCCATGACCCGCTGGCCTGTATTGAAGACGCCCGCAATAGCGAGCTGGGACAATGGTTGGCGGACGCATTCGCGCTGCCGCTGGTCAGCAGCGTAGGCTACGAAACGCCCGGCTCGTTCGGCAGTTGGTGCAACGATATCGGGCTACACTGCATCACCGCCGAGTTTCCGGCAATCTCATCGGACGAGGCCAGCGAGCGCTACCTGTCGGCGATGACAGGATTGCTGCACTGGCAGTCGGCGCATCACAAATGAAGCTCACCGCAGGTAAAACGTAAGGCCGGCTGCGCGTCGGCGGCCAGCCACGTCGGACCGTCGAGGTCGGCAAAACGGACCTGAGGAGCCAACGGCAGCGCGGCGGCGATAGCGCGCGAGGTGCACAGCATGCAGCCGAGCATCAGCGCGAAGCCCTGCTCTTTAGCCTCCGCGGCCAGCGCCAGCGCCTCGGTAAGGCCGCCGGTTTTATCCAGCTTGATATTGACCATGTCATAGCGCCCGCGCAGCACCGGCAGGTCTTCGCGGGTATGGCAGCTCTCATCAGCACAGATCGGCAACGGGTGGATAAAGTTATCCAGCGCCTCATCCTCACCAACCGGGAGCGGCTGCTCCAGCATCGCCACGTTAAGATCGGCCAACAGTTGGCAGCGCGCGGCCAGTCCGTCGCTATGCCAGGATTCGTTGGCGTCAACAATCAGCGTGGCCTCCGGCGCCGCTTCGCGAATCGCCACCATCCGCTCGCAAATAAAGTGGTTATCGAGTTTCACCTTTAGCAACCGGGCACCGCTTGCAAACAGCGCCCGCGCACTGGCTGCCATCTGTTCCGGCGTGCCGATGACGACCGTTTGCGCCGTCGTGACCGTCGCTGGCAAGATAACGCCCAATTGTGTGACAACGTCACTTCTATTAAGCGCAGTTTCCAGACTCCATAACGCGCAGTCCACCGCATTACGTGCGGCCCCTGCCGGCAGCAAATGATTGAGCTGCTCGCGCGTGATGCCGTGCTCGAGCTGCTCGCCGATTGCCATAATCTGCGCCATCACCGAAGCGATGCTCTCGCCGTAGCGCGGATACGGCGTGCACTCGCCAACGCCTTTTACGCCATCTTGCTCAAGCTCGACCACCACGACCTTTGCTTCGCTGCGGCTACCGCGCGCAATGACAAACGGCGTATGCAGCGGCCAGGCCTCTTCGAACACTCGCAGCTTTCTCATCTTGGCTCCTTTCATTCAGGCACAAATAGGGTTTGCCGTGTTAACGCCTGTTGTCATACACTAGGGTCGACGTTAACTATATGTAAACAGGAAGATAATCATGTCGCAAACCGTACATTTCCAGGGCAATCCCGTTGCTGTTCAAGGTTCTATCCCACAGGCGGGCGATAAAGCTCAACCGTTTACGCTGGTGGCAAAAGATCTGTCGGACGTCACCCTCGGCCAGTTCGCTGGCAAACGTAAAGTTCTTAACATTTTCCCGAGCATCGATACCGGCGTTTGCGCGGCATCTGTGCGTAAATTCAACCAGTTAGCGGGTGAACTGTCTAACACCGTGGTGCTGTGCGTATCCGCTGACCTGCCGTTCGCCCAGTCACGCTTCTGCGGCGCGGAAGGCCTGAGCAACGTCGTCACCCTGTCCACCCTGCGTGCGCCGGAATTCCTGCAGACCTATGGCGTCGGCATTGCCGATGGCGCGCTGAAAGGCCTGGCGGCACGTGCCGTGGTGGTGATTGATGAAAACGACAACGTCGTATACAGCGAGCTGGTGAACGAAATCACCAACGAGCCGGATTACGATGCTGCACTGGCGGCACTGAAAGCGTAATACCGTTGTCCTGACCACAGCGTGGTCAGGACAATTTCTTATCCCTCAGCCTCTTAGACTATATGATTTGCGGTACTGGAGGGGGGTTTTTGCCATATATTTTCGAAAACTGGTGATAAACCAGGCATACTCCGTAAATCCCGATTGCTCCCCCAGTTCTTTGACCGGCAGCACGGCGCTGCCGGGTCAGTGTGGGAAAAGTGTTACTCTTCGCCCTTCTTATTGCTCAGGCCATATTCCCGCAATTTGTTCGCAATCGCCGTGTGCGATACGCCCAGACGCTTGGCGAGTTTACGGGTACTTGGATAGCTGCGGTAAAGCTGAGTCAGCACCGAGCGTTCAAAGCGGCGGGTAATATCGTCCAGCGAACCTTCCATCGCCTCTTCGCCGACCGCGGCGCTTGAAACGTCATGATCCGGCAGCAGCACGTCCTGCGGACGCAGCTCGTAGCCTTCCAGTTGGGTCAGCGCACGGTAGACCGCATTCTTCAGTTGGCGAACGTTACCCGGCCAGCCGTAGCGGGTCAGCACGGTGTTAAGGTCGGTAGACAGCTTTGGCCGCGCAATCCCTTGTTCATCGGCAAAGCGCGCGACAAACAGTTCGGTCAGCGGCATGATGTCCTGCGGACGATCGCGCAGCGGCGGCAAGTTGAGGGTCAGCACGTTAAGGCGGTAGTAGAGATCTTCACGGAACAGCCCTTTTTGCACCAGCTCCACCAGATTTTTCTGCGTCGCGCAGATAACGCGCACGTCGACGTGCACTTCGTGATCTTCACCAACGCGGCGGAAAGTACCGTCGTTAAGGAAGCGCAGCAGTTTGGTCTGCATACGCGGCGACATTTCACCAATTTCATCCAGCAGCACCGACCCGCCGTTGGCCTGCTCAAAGAACCCTTTTTTGCCGTCGGCAGCGTCGCCAAACAGCTCGCTCTCCACCGCATCCTCCGGAATGGAGCCGCAGTTCAGCGCCAGATACGGCTTCGCCGCACGCGGGCTGGCCAGATGACAGGCATGCGCCAGCAGGTCTTTGCCGGTGCCGGTTTCGCCGACGATCAGCAGCGGTGCGGTGAGCAGCGCCAGCTTGCGCGCCTGATCCACCACCTGACGCATCCGCGGGCTCACGGCGACAATCTGACTGAACGCGCTAACGTCCTGCGTGGTCATGGTTTGCAGCTGACGGCCCATGCGTAGCGTGGAGCGTAACATCACTACCGCACCGGCCAGAATACGCGCGTCATTCTCACCGTTGAGATAGACCGGCGTGGCCTCCAGCAGGAAGTTTTGCCCGTGGATCACCACATGTTCAGCATGTGACTCCACCGTATCGCTCTCCAGCCAGCGCTGGAAGTTGAAGCCGCTAATCAGTTGCGCCACGTTATGGTTGCGCATGCGCTCCTGGCTAAGACCAAACAGCTGGCAGCTTGCCGGGTTAGCGCGTTCAATTTTGCTGCGCGTGTCCAATGAGAGCACCGGCTCCGGCATCGCTTCCAGCAGCGCGCTCAACGCCAGATGTTCACGCTCTGAGGGCATCCACGGCACGGTGCGGACGTCGGTGACGCCAGCAATACGGCGGATCTCCGCCATCAGGCTGCTGAAGCTGGCGAAATCCAGCTCCGCGAAATTCAGGTAGATTCGGCCAACAGGGTCGATATCGATGCCGCGCAGGTCAATGCCGCGCAGGACCAATAAATCGAGCAGTTCACGTGTCAGACCGAGACGGTCTTCACAAAAGACTTCAAGACGCATGTGGGGGTTCACCCTTATAAGCCAAAGACGTATGAATCATAAGACACTTATTCGCTGGCGTGAAGATGACTGTCAACAATTATTGACAGTATGGCGGAAAAATAGCCGTTGCGCCGTAAAGTTATGCGTTCAATTAATAAACCGTACCCAACGGTCCCCTCGCCCCTTCGGGGAGAAGGGCCCAATTGCGCCAGGGGGAAAGAGTTACCCCATCCGGTGTTCGCCGCGCTCCAGCGCCGTACGATCAAAGAAGCGCTGAATCACCCCGCTGGCCATAAACGCCGCACGGTCGGACATGTGTGCAATCACATCTGCATCGTGGCTCACCAGCAGATAGGTCATGCTGTGTTCCCGCTTCAGGCGATTGAGCAAATTGAGGATCTCTGCCTGCACCGACATATCCAGCGCCGATGTAGGTTCATCGAGCAGCAGAATTTTGGGCAGCAGCAGCAGCGCTCGGGCAATGGCCACGCGCTGGCGCTGGCCGCCGGAAAGCTGATGTGGATAGCGGCTGGCGGCATCTGCGGGCAAACCCACCTGCTCCAGCGCCGTCTGCACCCGCGCTGCAATATCCGTTTCGCCGTGAATTTTCAGCGGTTCGGCCAGCGTGCGCCACAGCGTATGGTTCGGGTGCAACGACGCGTACGGATCCTGGAAAACCATCTGCACGTTACGGCGTCGTTCTCCCTGGAAACGTGATCCCGGCGTAATGCGCTGACCAAACAGCGCGACGTTGCCGCGCCACTCGCGCTGAAGCCCGGCAATGACGCGTAAAATCGTCGATTTGCCGCAGCCTGATTCACCAATCAGGCTAAAGGTCTCTCCCTCATCGACGTGAAAACTGGCGGCAGACACCGCCGTTTTTTCACCAAAGGTCACCTGTAGCGCCTCAAGATTAACGATCGCCATGTGCTGCCTCCGTAAAATTCTGCGTGCGGTCCAGCGTCGGTAGCATCTGCCCGTAAGTTTGCGCGTTCGGGCGACAGGTCCATAGCGTGCGGGTATAAGGATGCGTCGCCTGTGGCAGCTCGCGGGCCGCCATCTCATCAACGCCGTTGCCCTGATACATCACCAGCACCCGATCGCAGTGCTGGGCCACCAGCGGAAGATCGTGGCTAATCAGCAACATCGCCATATGCCGCTGCTCGCACTGGGTCACCAGCAGCTCAAGGATCTGGTTACGCAACCGCGCGTCCAGCGCCGAGGTCGGTTCATCGGCAATCAGTACCTGCGGGTCGTTGATCAACGCAATGGCGATCATCACCCGCTGCCCCATGCCGCCGGACAGTTCGCCCGGATAGCGGCTCAGCACGCGTGCGTCCAGCCCCATCGCCAGCACCGCGGCTTCGATTTTCTCCTGTCGTTCACGGCGGCTCAGTCTCTGATGCAGCGTTAACGCTTCTTCCAGCTGTGCATAAACCGTTTTCACCGGATTCAGCGCGTAGCGAGGATCCTGCAACACCATCGCAATATCGTTACCGCGCAGTGCGCGCCAGCCTTTAGCGTCCAGCGACAGCACATCGCGCCCCAACACGTTGAGACGCTTAGCGCTAACGATGCCGGGTTTGCGCACCAGCCCCATCAGCGCACGTGCGGTCATGGATTTGCCGGAGCCGGATTCTCCCACCAGCGCCAGCCGCTCGTTGCCGAGGGTAAAGCGCATCTGGTTGACGACCCGTGCGCCGGGATAATCAATATTCAACCCTTCTACGGAGAGTCGTGGCTCAGTCATGTTGCGGCTCCAGTACGTCACGTAAACCATCACCCAGCAGGTTAAACGCCAGGCTGGCGATCAGAATCGCGGCCCCTGGCGCAGCGGCAATCCACCACTGGTCAAATATCACCTGCATGCCGTCGGCTATCATCGCGCCCCACTCCGCCATCGGCGGACGCGCGCCCAGGCCGAGGAAACCGAGCCCAGCGGCGGCCAGAATGATCCCCGCCAGATCCAGCGCCAGCCGCACGATCGCCGATGGCAGACACAGCGGCAGAATATGGCCCACCAGCAACCTCAGACCACGAATGCCCATCATCTCAGCGGCGGCCAGATAATCGCTGTGCCGCAGGCGCTGAATCTCGCTGCGCGCCTGACGCGCGTAGGCGGGCCAGGTGGTTAGCGCCAGCGCCAATGCGCCGTTGACCAGCCCGGGGCCAAGCATCGCCACAAAGGCAAAGGCCAGAATCAATCGCGGCATCGACATGACGACATCGGTAAAGCGCATCAGAATGCGCTCCAGCCAGCCGCCGTAATAGCCGGAAAGAATCCCTATCAGCAGCCCTACCGGCAGCGTAATTACCGTCACCAGCGCAACCAGCCCCAGCGCCGGACGGGTGCCGTAAATCAGCCTTGAGAGCAGGTCGCGCCCGTAGCTGTCGGTGCCCAGCCAATGCTGGGCCGAAGGCATTTGCAGGCGCATCGCGGCGTCCTGCCAGTTCGGATCCATTGGCGCGAGCCACGGCGCGAAAAGCGCAATCAGCAGCAGTAAAGCGATAACCATCAGCCCGCAGAAGGCCGCAGGGGAACGCAACAGACGGCGTAAAAATAGCGAAGCTGGCATCAGCGAACCCTCGGGTCGGTTAGCCGCACCAGAACATCGGTGAGGTTATTAATCAACACAAAACAAACGCCGATCAGCAGCGTTCCTCCCATAATCGCCGCCGTATCGCCAGCAAACAGCGCCGTCGTCAGATAGCGGCCAATGCCCGGCCAGGAGAACACCGTCTCGGTCAGCACGGCGCCTTCCAGCATCGAGGTATAGGCCAGCGCAATCACCGTCAGCAGCGTACCGCGGATGTTCGGCAGCACGTGGCGAAGCAGAATGCTCATCTCCCCGGCGCCCTTCGCGCGCGCCAGCAGAATGTATTCTTTGTTCATCTCGCTCAGGCAGGCGGAACGCGTGAGGCGCGTGATGCTCGCGAGCGAATAGTAGGCCAGCAGCAGCACCGGCAGCACCAGATGGCTGAAGGCGTTGCGGAACGCCTCTTTGTCGCCGGAAAGCCAGGTATCAATCAGCGCGAAACCGGTTTTCGGCTCGATAGTGAACTGATAAATATCGTCCAGCCTACCGGGGCCAGGGCTCCACTGTAGCTTCGCGTAAAACAGCGCCAGCATCAGCAGCCCAAGCCAGAAAATCGGCACCGAGTTGCCCAGCAGCGTCAGCGTGCGCACGGCGAAATCCCACGGTGAACCGGCATAGCGGGCGCAGAGTACCCCGGCTACCACGCCGAAAACCGCGCCGATAATCAGCGCCAGCGTCGCCAGCTCCAATGTTGCCGGAAAGGCAGCCAGCAGATCGTGCAGCACCGGCTGCCCGGTCGCGCTGGCGGTGCCGAGATCGCCTTGGGCCAGATTGACAAGATAGTGCCAGAACTGTACGGGCAGTGAGCGGTCAAGACCAAGCTGGTGACGCACCTGATCGTAGGTCGATTGACTGGCGTGATCGCCAACAATTTGCAGCACCCGGTCGACCGGAGAGAGCGCAGAGAGCGCGAAAGTGACCAGCAGCAGCCCCAGCAGGGTGAGCGCCAGCGTGAGCAGGCTTTGCAATAGCGCCGACAGTAAACGCCGGGTGCGTTGCGCGGTGGGATTCGGTAAAGCGGCGGGCATGAGTATTCCGTATATCAACGATAAAACGAACGGCAGCGGCCCGACGAGTTAGGCCGTCGGGCCGCTGAAGCGATGGCGTTACTTAGTGACGCGGTCGTACCAGACCATATCGGCGTTAAGCCCCTGCTGATAGCCTTTCACGTTATCGCGAACCACAATCTGAGTTTTTCCCTGATCGATAAAGACGTACGGCGAATGACGCTGGAGCTCTTCCTGCATTTTTTTGTACAGGTCGAGGCGTTTCGCGGCATCCGGCTCAGCCACCGCCGCCAGCGTCGCTTTGTTCAGTTCAGGGATTTTCCAGCTGTTCAACCCGGCCACGGTGCTGGACTTACCATCGTTATAGGCGAAGGCGCTGGCGTTAGAGTGGGCATCGAAGTAATCCGGGATCCACAGGCGAATCGCCGCCTGATGCTGTTTCGCCCGCACCCGAGCGTAAACCTGGCTGCCGGCGGCAGGCAACAGATCGACCTTCACCCCGCCCTGCGCAAAGCTCGCCTGCATCGACTGCGCGATGGTGATAAACGGCGGTTTATTTTCCACATCGAGGGTAAAGTGCGCGTCTTTGATGCCCGCTTTAGCCAGAATCTCTTTCGCTTTCGCCGGGTCAAATTTGAACGGCGTGTTATCCAGCGCGCCCGGGAAACCGACCGGCAGGAAGCTCTGATGAACGAAGTACTGGCCTTTCAGTAAATCTTTAGTGATGCCGTTATAGTCCACCAGCCAGCGGGCCGCTTCCCAGAACGCCGGGTTGGCCAGCAGCGGGTTGGTGCTGTTGCCGGTGTTGAACACCAGGTAGTTTTGCTCGGCGGAAGGAATACTCAGCACCTGCAGGCCCGGTTTGCCCTGCAGAGCGTCAATCTGGTCAGCACCCAGATCGCGCGCCACGTCGGCGTCGCCCTGCTGAATCAGCAGACGACGGGAGGCCGGATCGGGCACGTTTTTGATGATCACGCTTTTCAGCTTCGGCGCGCCGGTCGGCGAGGTTTCGTTCGCTTCCAGGACGATCGCCTGATGCGGTTGATAGACGCGCATTTTGAATGCACCGCTGCCCGCCGAGTGCATTTTCAGCCACTCGTTGCCGAAGTCGCTGCCTTTGACGTTGGCAGCCACCAGCTTCTCATCCACAATCGAGGCAATCGGCGTGGACAGAATATTCAGCGCCACCGCCGGGCTGACGTCGGCGGTCCAGCGGAGCTGCAGGGTATGGTCATCCACTTTCTTCAGCTGGCTGGCGATGTTGTCCGGCTGCCAGCCGAGGACGTTGAGAATGAATGCCGGTGATTTGTTCAGCGTCACGGCACGGGTGTAAGAGAAGATGACATCTTCCGGACGCAGCGGGTTGCCGGAAGCAAATTTCGCGTCGCTTTTCAGCTTGATGGTCAGCGTTTTCGCTGCCGCATCGGCCTGCCAGCTTTCCGCCAGAATCGGCGTAATTTTTGCCGGATCGTTGCGGTCTGGCTGCACCAGACGCTGATAAAGGCTCGGCACCGTCTGGATGCTGGAGAGCTCGTTGGCCTCCGCCGGGTCGAGGCTGACAATATCGTCCAGCCCCTGAGCCACTACCAACGTGTTCGGTGGGGTGGCGGCATACGCGGAGGCTGACAGCGCGGTCAGCACAAATAACGGCAGCAGTTTTCTGGTCATCGGACTTCCTGAGAGTGATCATGCAGTTGACGGTATCCGCTAAGTTAGCCCCGCATGTCACTTTCAGTAAAGTTAAGTATAGATATACCTTATGCTATTTTGGCATAAGGTTATTTATCTTCGCTTATTGATCCGGCGTCGCCGCTGTCTTGCCTTTCTGCAACGTGGTCTTCAACTGCCCCACCAGCTCACGACGGAAATCGCCAAGACGCGGTTTGTCGTTATCGATCCACGGCAGCGGACGGCAAAGCTCCATCGCCTTGATGCCTAAACGCGCGGTCAACAGCCCGGCCCCGATGCCCTGCGCCGCACGCGTGGACAGACGCGCCGCCAGATCCTGCGACATCCAGTCCATGCCAATCTCACGCACCAGTTCGCTGGCCCCGGCAAAAGCGATATTAATCAGCACCAGACGGAACAGGCGCAGGCGGCTGTAGTAGCCCAGCTCAATGCCGTACAGGTTGGCGATGCGGTTGATCAGGCGCAGGTTGCGCCAGGCGATAAAGCCCATGTCCACCAGCGCCAGCGGGCTGACGGCAATCATCAGCGTCGATTCCGCCGCCGAACGGCTGATTTCACGACGCGCCTGAGCATCCAGCACCGGCTGCACCAGATGCGCGTAGAGGCTCACCACCTCGCGATCGCTCTGGGTTTCGTGGATCGCCGCGTACCAGCGTTGAAGCGCCGGATGCGACTGATCCAATCCGGCCTGACGCGCCAACCCTTCGCAGAACGCACGCGCCTTACCCACACCGTGGCTTTGCATCAAGGTCCGCGCTTCATCGCGTTCCTGCGCGCGCTGGCGTAACCGCCATAGCCTGCGCCATTCGGTGGCGACCGAACCAACACCCGCACCCACGATAAGCGCGCCAGCAACGCAGCCGCCCAGCGCGGCCCAGTCCTGGGTTTGCCAGGCGTTGACCGTCCACTGCACGCCCTGCGCCACGACGCTGGCGCCAAACAGCGTCAACCCAGCGGTCACCATTTTGCGCCACAGGCTACGTTTTGGCCGCAGCGCCGCTTCCACGGTGGCTTCGGCCTGACCTTCCTGCTCACCGTCGGCATCGAGCGCGACGGGAGCAAATTTTTCTGCCGCATCCCCCTCAAACGCCTGTGCGGTTTTAAACTGTTCCGGCTTGACGTCGTCGAGCGGCCCGTCAAAATCGATTCGCGGTTTAAATGAGTCGGTCATCGCAGCTTATCTCCAATTAAAAACTCCAGCGCGGCATCCAGACGGATATGCGGCAGCGGCTGGTCAACGTCCATCGTCTGCGGGCGGAAAGCCTCAAACTGGAAGCCCTGTTTATCCCAGAACGCCTGCCCCGGCAGACGCGCTGGCACTTCGCCTGGATAGACGGTCAGCGGCTGACCGTCGCTCAGCCGGTGTCCGCGCAGCGCGGGGATCTTCTCGCCGTTCACCTCAATCAACCCGCTTTGCGTCGCCTGTACCGACGCCAGCCCCAGGCAGTCCATGGTGATGCCTTCAAAGGCAGCGTTCTGCCAGGCGTCCTGAATCAGCTGTTGCAGCAGCGACACCATGTTGCCGTGCTGATCGACGGTAACGTGATCCGCTTTGGTGGCGGCAAACAGCAGCTTATCAATCACCGGCGAGAACAGGCGGCGGAACAGCGTGCGCTGACCGTAGTGGAAACTGTGCATCAGTTGCGTTAGCGCCAGGCGCATGTCGTTAAATGCCTGCGGCCCGCTGTTCAGCGGCTGCAGGCAGTCCACCAGCACAATCTGGCGGTCAAAACGCAGGAAGTGATCTTTATAGAAGCCTTTCACGACCTTTTCGCAATAGTAGTTAAAGCGTTCGCGCAGCATCCCGGCGTTGCTGTGTTTATCGGCCTGCGCCAGTTTCGCCTCTCCCACGCCGTCAACGTCCGGCCACGGGAAAAATTGCAGCGCCGGCGCGCCGGCCATATCGCCGGGCAGCACAAAGCGCCCCGGCTGAATAAAATGCAGCCCTTCCTGTTTGCAACGGTGCAGATAGTCGGTCCAGGCTTGGGCGATTTCCGCCAGCCGATTTTCATCGGCCGGTGCCAGCGGATCCAGCCCGGCGCACAGCTCGCGCCATTTGGCCGACCATTCGCCACGCTGGCCATTCAGCAGCCCCGTCATCTGCCGCGACCAGGTCAGGTAATCCTGATTGAGCATCGGCAGGTCCAGCAGCCACTCGCCGGGATAATCGACAATCTCCAGGTACAGCGTGGACGTCTCTTTAAAGTGGCGCAGCAGCGAGTCATGAGATTTATAGCGCAACGCCAGGCGAATTTCGCTCACACCGCGCGTCGGCGTTGGCCATGACGGCGGCTGGCCGTACAGCTGAGCCAGCCCTTCATCGTAGGTAAAGCGGGGAATGCCGAGGTCACGCTGGGGAATACGTTTCACCCCCAGCAGGCGTTCTTCGCGCACCGCGCTCAACAGCGGCAGCCGCGCGCCGGTATGCACGTTCAGCAGTTGATTCACCAGGCCGGTGATAAATGCGGTCTTGCCGCTACGGCTCAGGCCGGTAACGGCAAGACGAAGATGCCGGTCAACGCCACGGTTGACCAGCGCATTGAATTCATTTTTGAGTCGCTTCATTGCTTATCAGACACTCCTGTCAACGCCGATAGCGCTATTTTGCCATGGGGAAATAGCGTTTGGCGAGGCGCGACAGCAGCGGTTCCAGCGCCACCGCCAGAAACATCTTCAGTGGTCGACGGGCGACGGACTTCACCGCCCACCCGGCAACGCCTGCCGGGCCATAGCGCAGTGCGGTCAGCAGGGCAAGCTTGCCGACGATTTTCAAACCGGGTTTCACCTTCTGCCCTGCCCGCTGCCATTTATTGCTCATTATTCACCTCTGTATCAGAGCTGACGGAAACGGCTGCGCAACGTAAAGGTATCGGACGTCACATAGCGTTCCATCTCGCGTAACCGCTGTTCACCGGCGGTCAGTTCCGCATCCACCGCATCCAGCAAATCGCGGCTGGAGGGCTGATGCGGGTTGTTCATCACCCCTTCCGGCATCGGGTCAAGGGCGAAGGTTAAAATCACATAGGCGACAACGACAAAGAAAAAGAGTCCAAACAGCATCGCCAGCACGGTAATAATACGAATCAGCTTCACCGGCACGTCGAGGTACTCGGCAATACCCGCGCAGACCCCTTTCACCATGCCCCGCTGCGGGATTCGCCACAGCTTTTTGTTAAAATCCAGCGCCATTATTTGTCCCTCCAGTTCGGATGTTCGGCATCCAGAATGGCTTCCAGCGCCTGAATACGCTCGCGCATCCGCTTTGCGTCATCGGTTAACTGCATCAACCGCTGCTGCTCGCCCTGTGACAACTCGCCAGAGCGGGAGCGATTGCTGTAGTGCAGCCACAGCCAAATCGGCAATACAAACAGGACAAATAACGTCAGGGGAATGCCGAGGAAAAGCGCGCTCATAGAAACTCCTTATATATTATGAGCAGCGGCACGGTTGGTGCCGCCGGAATCATTATTGGTTGTCCTGCTTCATTTTGGCTTTCAGCGCGGCCAGCTGCTCGCTGATTTCGTCATCGGCCTTCAGTTCGGCGAACTGCTGGTCCAGCGACGGTTGTTTGCCAAAACGATGGCTTTCCGCTTCAGCTTCCATATGGTCGATGCGGCGTTCAAAGGATTCAAAGCGAGCCATCGCTTCATCCAGTTTACCGCTGTCCAGCTGACGGCGCACATCGCGGGACGAATTCGCCGCCTGATGACGCAGCGCGAGAGACTGCTGACGGGCGCGAGTTTCGCTGAGCTTATTCTCCAGCTCGCCAATCTCTTTTTTCATCCGCGCCAGGGTTTCATCCACCAGCGTGACTTCATGTTCCAGCGTATCGATAACATCGGTCAGCTTCTGTTTTTCAATCAGCGCCGCGCGTGCCAGATCTTCTTTATCTTTACGCAGTGCCAGCTCGGCTTTCTCCTGCCACTCTTCCTGCTGCGCCAGCGCGCGTTCGACGCGGCGAGTCAGATCTTTCTTTTCCGCCAGCGCACGGGCGGAGGTGGAGCGCACTTCCACCAGCGTGTCTTCCATTTCCTGGATCATCAAACGGACCAGCTTCTGCGGGTCTTCCGCTTTTTCCAGCAGCGAGTTGATGTTGGCGTTCACGATGTCGGCAAAACGAGAAAAAATACCCATTGTTCAATCCTCATAGTTCTGTGTTTCGGGCTTAGCCCTGCGCAAAGACTATTACAACTTCCGTGCCAACTTTTTATCTTATTGATTATAAACGATGTGATTGAATTTTGTGCCGCAAACGCCTACAGTGAAATGGCGAATTACACCAACAAGTGGCGAATTTCATCATGGCAGATTACAAAGATACCCTTCTCGGCGAGGCCAACCGTTTTATTGAAGTGCTGGAACAGGTTTCCCGACTCGCGCCGCTCAATAAGCCGGTGTTGATTATCGGCGAGCGCGGCACGGGTAAGGAGCTTATCGCCAACCGTCTTCACTACCTCTCCTCCTGCTGGCAGGGGCCGTTTATCTCGCTGAACTGCGCGGCATTGAACGAAAATCTGCTCGACTCTGAACTGTTCGGCCACGAAGCCGGGGCCTTTACCGGCGCGCAAAAACGTCATCCGGGTCGCTTTGAACGTGCAGACGGCGGTACGCTATTTCTTGATGAGCTGGCCACCGCGCCGATGCTGGTGCAGGAAAAGCTGCTGCGGGTGATTGAATACGGCGAGCTGGAGCGCGTCGGCGGCAGCCAGCCGCTGCAGGTTAACGTCCGCCTGGTGTGCGCCACCAATGCCGATCTGCCTCAATTAGTGGAAGAAGGCGCTTTCCGCGCCGACCTGCTCGACCGGCTGGCCTTTGATGTGGTGCTACTACCGCCGCTGCGCGAACGCCAGAGCGACATCATGTTGATGGCCGAACATTTCGCCATTCAGATGTGCCGCGAGCTGAAGCTACCGCTGTTCCCCGGTTTTACCGACCGCGCCCGCGACACGCTGCTGCACTACCGCTGGCCGGGTAATATTCGCGAGCTGAAAAACGTGGTCGAGCGTTCGGTTTATCGCCACGGATCCATCGACGAACCGTTGGATGACATTATTATCGACCCGTTCCGCCGCAAGCCCGCCATCGCCGACGAACCCGCAACGGAAATCACCGGCCCGACGCTGCCGTTGAACCTGCGTCAGTTCCAGCTTGAACAAGAAAAAGACCTGTTGCAGCAGAGTCTGCAACAGGCCCGGTTTAACCAGAAAAACGCCGCCGAACTGCTGGGATTAACCTATCACCAACTGCGGGCACTATTGAAAAAACATCAACTCTGACGGCGACGCGGCAGCATCAGCGCGCTAACCACAATGGCCCCCAGGCACAACATGCAGTTAAACCACAGCGCGTATTGTGCCGCTTTTGCCATGCCGTAGGGTAAAAACAGCGCGTAGAGTGACGCCGTCATCGCCAGGCCAAACGCGCCGCCCAGCGAGCTGCCCATTTTGTAAATCCCGGAGGCGACGCCCACCTTATTTTCCGGCGCGCTGGTGACGGCGGTGTCGGTGGAGGGCGTGGCATAGCAGCCCAGCCCCAGGCCAAACAGGACGTTACTGAAAAAGACGGTCACGATATAGGTCCAGGTGTCGAGGAAAGTACAGGAGATCAGGAAAATCCCCGCCATCGCAATCGCCGGGCCGCCCATCATTGGCAGCCTTGCGCCATAGCGTTGCAGCAGTTTCTCCCCCACCCGAATCATCAGCAGCACGGTCACCAGATAGCCAAGCGTCATCATGCCCGTCTGGAACGGGCTCAGGTGCCGCCCCTGCTGGAGCCAGATGCTGGTGATCATCATCGTGCCAATCGCGCCGTTCAACATCAGGTTCGACAGCACCGCCGCACTATAAGCGCGATTTTTAAACAGCGCGAAATCGATCAGCGCCGCCTCTTTTTTACGCATTCCGCTGCGCACAAAAAAGGTCATCGCCACAATAGCGCCTGTCAGCATCGTCAGCGACAGGCCGCTGGTCCATCCCCAGTGGTGACCTTTGGAGATAAACAGATTGAACAACACCAGCGCCGCCACGAGGCTCAACAGGCCGCTGAGATCCATTTTATGCTGCACCGCGGTGGCGCTGCGACTCTCCGGGGTGCCGCGAATCAGCCAAAATGCTGCAAACGCCGCCGCGATGGAAAAGACAAAGATCCAGCGCCAACCCAGGCCAGTAGCGATCGCGCCACCCACAAACGAGCACAGGCCGCTGCCGCCCCACGAACCGATCACCCAGAAGCTGATCGCCCGCTGTCGCGCGCGCCCTTCATACCACGTTTTAATCAGCGCCAATGTCGCCGGCATGATGCAGGCAGCAGACAGTCCCTGAATTACCCGCCCGGTCAGGAACAACAGCGGCCCCTGAGATACCACCAGCAGCGCGCTACCGACCATGCTTAACGCCAGGCCAATCAGCGTCAAACGTACCCGGCCAAATTTGTCGGCCAGCCCACCGCTGGCCACCACAAAGCAGCCGCTGAAGAGTGCGCTGAGGCTCACCGCGAGGGTGAGCGTCTCCAGCGAAATATCGATACTGTTTTTCACTACCGGGACTACGTTAATCACCGACTGAGCAAACAGCCAGAAGGTCAATACGCTTAACACAATCCCCGTCAGCAGCCGGTCGGTGCCGACATACTGCGTTTCACTCAACGTCACGGTACTCATGGCTCGCCCTCATGTTGCGCGCGTCATTTATCCACGCAGGTAGTGTTCCGTCAGGCCGCACCACAGCGCCGCCCCCGTCAGCAGGATGTTGTCGTTAAAGTCGTAGCCCGGGTTGTGAACCATGCAGCGGTCTGGTTCATCGCCCGCGCCGATGGTGAAATAGGCGCCGTTAGGGTTCTGCTCGAGCATAAACGCGAAGTCTTCGCTGCCCATAAACGGATTCACCGTGCCGATAGACTCCGCGCCGAACAGCGACGTCGCCACATCGCGCACCATCTGGTTTGCCTGGGGATCGTTTTTGAGGACCGGACTGCCGTTGACGTGGGTGAGCGTGGCGGTGGCGTTGAAGCTTTCCGCCTGCGCCACGGCGATGTCGTGAATACGTTGCAGTACGGTTTCGCGGACCTGTTCGTTGAGCGTACGCACCGTCAGCTTCATCAGGACTTTATCGTTGATGATATTTGGCGCATGCCCCGCCTGAATGCTGCCAACGGTCACTACCACCGGGTCAAACGGGCTGATATTGCGTGAGACGATGGTTTGCAGCGCCAGAGTGATATGGCAGGCAACAACGGTGGCATCGACGGTATGCTCCGGCACCGCGCCGTGGCCGCCCACGCCCTGCACTTCGATGTGCAACGTGTCGGAGGAGGCCATCATCGCACCGTCGCGCAGGCCAATTTTGCCCAGCTTCTGCCCCGGCATATTGTGTAAACCAAAAATGTGGTCGCAGGGGAATTTGTTAAACAGACCGTCTTCCAGCATCACCCGGCCACCGTACAACAACTCTTCCGCCGGCTGGAAAATCAGGTGCAATGTGCCGTTAAACTGACGGGTGCGCGCCAGGTACTCTGCGGCATACAGCAGCGTAGTGGTGTGACCGTCGTGTCCGCAGCCGTGGAAACAGCCATCCGTTTCGCTGGCCCACGCTTTGCCGCTGCGTTCCTGCATCGGCAACGCATCCATGTCAGCGCGCAGCCCCAACGTTTTGCCGCCGTTACCCACTTTAAGCGTCCCCACCACGCCGGTCCCCGCCAGCCCATAGTCCACTTCATAGCCCCAACTGCTTAGCAGCTTCGCCACTTCGGCGCTGGTTTTATGCTCCTGAAAACCAATCTCCGGCTGCTGATGGAAGCGGTGGCGTAGCGCGATAAATTCGGCTTCCTGACTCTGCAATGCTTCAACGATAGGATGTGTCATTTTTGTTATCCCTTTATTGCTCCACAGTGATAACGTCGAGTTTATGACGTCGGAGCGGTCACAAAAGGCGCTTTTTTGTTTTATATTGACGGAAAATGTAATGACTATTTTTCATACGGTTTAGTTATGACAAAAAACAGACCGTTATTTTTTGTCTTCGCTGGAGGGCGGAAAGGTGGCGCAGCAAATCAGTGATTTTTCTGTGGTGGTGCAGGACATTCGTCAGCAGGCATACAACGAACAGCAGACGTTAACGCTGATGTGGCTACTGCATGGCGAGGTCGTGCTGGAAAGTGCCGACGACACGCGTACGCTGCAAACCAACGCGCTGGCCATCATCAACCCCAACCAGCGCTGGCGTTTGCGCGGCGAGCAGGCCAATGCGGTGATGACGCTGATGATAGCCAGCAGTTGGCTAACCCGGCTGGACGCGCATTTTTTTGCCTTTGATTATCAAGTTCCACACCCCACGATGGAGCACGAAGGACGGCTGCGCAGCCTGATGCGCCAGCTACTGGTTAGCCATGTGATCAACCCTGAAAACACCTCCCGGCTGGAGGCAAACCGCTGGCTCAGCGAAATTGCCCTGCTGTTGGCAACCCATTTTCAGCAGCCACGCAAAACGGGCGCATCACATAATAATGAGTCCACATGGAGCCACCGTATCCGCCAGGTAGTGACACGGATTGAGTCACAATACAGCCAGCGCCTGTCGCTTGCTGAAATCGCCCGCGGCGAGCGGGTGTCTGAAGCCTGGCTTTCACGTTTGTTTCACAAAGAAGTCGGCGTCAGTTTTATGCAGTACATCACCGCGCTGCGTCTGGAGAAAGCCGCCGAACAGTTGTTGACAAGCACTTTACCGGTACAGCGAATTGCCCAGCAGCAGGGGTTTGCCAGCGCTCGCGTAATGAGCGATCTGTTTAAGCGCCGCCACGGCATGACGCCGCGCCAGTATCGTCAGCAGTCGACCACGGTGGCCCGTAACCGCACGCGCGAGAACCCGCCCGACCGCACGCTGCCGGTGGCCGCCGAGACGCTCTATGCCCTGCTCAATCACACGGGCAAACAGGACTGGGAAAGCCCGCCACCGCTCCAGCAGCCGCTCCAGGCGCGGCGGATTGTCCTCGACACGCTGCCGTCGCGTCGCGTGCCGCTGCGTCATAGCCAGCTCATTATTACGCTGCGCGAACTTGATGATTTGTTGCGTGAAGATGTCCGCCAGTCGCTGATGACGCTCCATGCGCAGATACCTATCCACGGGATCGATATCCATGAACCTTTTCTGAGCAGCCGTTTGTTTAGCGACGGCTGGGACGATCCGCAAATGGTCGGCTACGCCTGCTGGTACCATTTACAGCAGGTTTTTACTTTCCTTGCCCGTATGGGATGGCAGGTACTGCTCCACACCAGCCTGACCACGCGTCCCGATCTACTGCGCCAGTTTTTACGCCTTGCCGCGCAGCACTTCCCTCCGTCAACGCTGGCAAGCTGGCAGTTCGTCTGGCACTGGTCGCCACAGGCGAGCGCCGAGGTCTGGGCACAGCAAAAAGCGGCGATCCGGCAATGGTCGCCGGACTCGCAGCTGGGCATCTGCCACCGCTTTACCGTTACCGATGACGATACCGTAGACGACGCAATCCTCACCTCCCCGCTGCTGAGAGAGGCCGATTTTCTCGCCTGCTCGGCCAATGCCAACGAGCGTTTCCACCAGCAGCCATTCGACCGCACCCGACTGGCCGCCGCCGAAAACGACCCGGTACAGAAGGTGCGTCAGATCCAGCGCGCTCTACGCCAGCGCCAGCTCGCGTTACCCCTCTGGCTGCTGTCGTGGAACACGCTTACCGGCTCAACCCGGCGTACCAACGGCGAGTTCTTCCGCGGCGCGCTGCTGATGAATAACCTGCTGGGGCTGGCCGATCAGGTACAGCTCACCGGCTTCTGGCTTAACTCCAGCCAGCAGGGTGAGGCGCGTAGCAACGGCACCTTCGATACCTCCAGCCTGGCGCTCTTCTACCATCACGGGCTGACGCGCCCCATCTATTGGGTGCTGTGGCTATGGCGACGTTTACAGGGCGAGGTGTTGGTCAACGATAAAAACGTGCTACTGCTGCATCAACGCGGCCGCTACCAGCTGCTGTTGCGCAACCCGGTGGTGTTTAATCCGTGGCTGTCCAGCGAAGAGGCTTTTATTCAGCGGTTTCGTCAGCAGTACCCGGTACAGCTTCAGGGGCTGAGCGGTAAGTGGAAAATCAAACGCCACCTGTTCGACCAGCACAATGGCGCGCTTTTCCCGCGGCTGGAGGCGATAGAAAGCAGCAGCGGCCCGGACGAGGAGAGCTGGACATGGCTGGCGCACACAACCCGGCCCGCGCTCAGCGTGCGCGAAGAAACGCTGGAGGAAAGCTGGCAGGTGGTTGAGGCGCTGGAGAGCAATGCGCTGGTGTTATACGAGTTAACCCCACTGAGTTGATGACTTTTAAAGCAGTTGCACGCAGACATTTGTACCTGGTAGCCGTAAGTGCGATACACTTTGCAGATCAATCGAAAAAACAATGAAACTATGCGCCTGAATTTGTCACCTTTCCTGGCAGCGTTGGGGTTAATCTGCAGCCAGGCGATGGCCGCGCCGCAGCCGCTCGCCCCACCCCATGCCGACATTCGCGACAGCGGCTTTGTCTACTGCGTCAGCGGGCAGGTCAACACGTTTAACCCGCAAAAAGCCGGTAGCGGGCTGATTGTCGATACTCTCGCCGCCCAGCTCTACGACCGCCTGCTGGACGTCGACCCGTACACCTATCGTCTGGTGCCCGAGCTGGCGGAAAGCTGGGAAGTTCTGGATAACGGCGCAACCTACCGCTTCCACCTGCGCCCTAACGTACAGTATCAAACCACCCGCTGGTTTAAGCCGTCGCGCGCGCTGAACGCCGACGACGTGGTATTTACCTTCGAGCGCATTTTCGATCGCCAGCATCCGTGGCATAACGTCAACGGCGGCGCGTTCCCCTATTTTGACAGCCTGCAGTTCGCCGACAGCGTGAAGAGCGTGCGCAAACTTGATAGCCACACGGTAGAGTTTCGCCTCAATCGTCCGGACGCCTCGTTCCTCTGGCATCTGGCGACCCACTACGCATCGGTGATGTCGGCGGAATACGCTAATCAGCTCACTAAACAGGATCGTCAGGAACAGCTCGACCGCCAGCCGGTGGGAACCGGGCCGTTCCAGCTCGACGAGTACCGCGCGGGGCAGTATATTCGCCTGCAGCGCCATTCCGCCTTCTGGCGCGGCACGCCGCTGATGCCGCAGGTGGTGGTCGATTTGGGTTCCGGTGGCACCGGCAGGCTGTCCAAGCTGCTGACCGGCGAGTGTGACGTGCTGGCCTGGCCTGCCGCCAGCCAGCTCACCATTCTGCGCGACGACCCGCGCCTGCGCCTGACGCTGCGCCCGGGGATGAACATCGCCTATCTGGCCTTCAACACCGACAAGCCGCCGCTAAATAATCCGGAAGTGCGCCACGCGCTGTCGCTGGCGATTAATAATCAGCGTTTAATGCAGTCCATTTATTACGGCACCGCAGAAACCGCGGCCTCTATTTTGCCTCGCGCCTCCTGGGCTTACGATAACGAGGCTAAAATTACCGAATACAACCCGAAAGAAGCGCGTCGACGTTTACAGGCATTGGGGCTGGATAAATTGACGCTGCGCCTGTGGGTGCCAACCAGCTCTCAGGCGTGGAACCCGAGCCCGCTGAAAACCGCCGAGCTCATTCAGGCGGACATGGCGCAGATTGGGGTGAAGGTCATTATCGTACCGGTAGAGGGCCGCTTCCAGGAAGCACGGCTGATGGACATGAACCATGACCTGACACTCTCCGGCTGGGCCACGGACAGTAACGATCCGGACAGTTTCTTCCGTCCGCTGCTGAGCTGCGCGGCCATTACCTCGCAGACCAACTTCGCCCACTGGTGTAACCGTGAGTTTGACAATGTGCTGCGCAAAGCGCTGGACTCGCAGCAACTGGCCTCACGCAT
This sequence comes from Kluyvera sp., assembly GCF_965301105.1. Classification (NCBI taxonomy): domain Bacteria; kingdom Pseudomonadati; phylum Pseudomonadota; class Gammaproteobacteria; order Enterobacterales; family Enterobacteriaceae; genus Kluyvera; species Kluyvera sp. Next base: position 102,205 of record NZ_CBDKZX010000004.1, on the reverse strand, counting down.
TGACGCCTACGATGAAGCCCAGCAAATTCTGGCGCGCGAGCTGCCGGTGCTGCCGCTGGCGTCTTCGCTACGCCTGCAGGCCTATCGTTACGATATTAAAGGGCTGGTGCTGAGTCCGTTTGGCAACACCTCATTCGCCGGCGTGTCGCGGGAAAAAGAAGAGAAGGTGCAAAAACCATGATTATTTTCACCCTTCGTCGCCTGTTATTGCTGCTGGTTACCCTCTTTTTCCTGACTTTTGTCGGCTTCAGCCTGAGCTATTTTACGCCGCACGCGCCGTTACAGGGCGCGTCGCTGTGGAACGCCTGGGCCTTCTGGTTTGACGGCGTCATGCACTGGGATTTTGGCGTATCGAGCATTAACGGCCAGCCGATTTCCGAACAGCTGCGCGAAGTGTTTCCGGCGACCATGGAGCTGTGCATTCTGGCGTTTGGCTTTGCGCTGCTGATAGGCATTCCCGTTGGCATGCTGGCGGGCATCACCCGCAATAAATGGCAGGATAAAGTGATCAGCTTCTTCGCCCTGCTCGGCTTCTCGATTCCGATTTTCTGGCTGGCGCTGTTACTGACCCTCTTCTTCTCGCTGACGCTGGGCTGGCTGCCGGTTTCCGGGCGCTTCGATCTGCTGTATGAAGTGAAAAGCGTCACCGGCTTCGCGCTGATTGATGCCTGGCTCTCCGACTCGCCGTGGCGGCATGAAATGATTATGAGCGCTGTGCGCCATATGGTGCTGCCGGTGCTGACGCTGGCCGTCGCGCCCACCACTGAGGTGGTGCGTCTGATGCGTATCAGCACCATTGCGGTCTATGACACCAACTACGTGAAAGCAGCGGCAACGCGCGGCGTTTCGCGTCTGACCATTCTGCGTCGCCATGTGCTGCACAACGCGCTGCCGCCGGTGATCCCACGTCTGGGCCTACAGTTCTCCACCATGCTAACTCTGGCGATGATCACCGAAATGGTCTTTAGCTGGCCAGGACTGGGGCGCTGGATGATTAATGCCATTCGCCAGCAGGACTATGCGGCGATCTCCGCCGGAGTGATGGTGATTGGCGCGCTGGTGATCATTGTGAACGTGATATCCGATATTTTGGGTGCTATGGCTAACCCGTTGAAACATAAGGAATGGTATGCCTTACGATAGCGTCTACCTCGAGAAACGCCCGCCGGGTGCGCTGCGCACCGTGTGGCGCAAGTTCTATGGCGACACCACGGCGATGATCGGCCTGTACGGCTGCGCCGGGCTGGCGGTCGTGTGCATTCTGGGCGGCTGGTTTGCGCCGTACGGTATCGATCAGCAGTTCCTCGGCTATCAGCTTCTGCCGCCGTCATGGTCGCGCTACGGCGAAGTCTCTTTCTTTCTCGGTACCGACGATCTGGGGCGTGATGTGCTGAGCCGCCTGCTTAGCGGTGCCGCGCCCACCGTCGGCGGCGCGTTTGTTGTCACCCTCGCCGCCACCGCCTTCGGGCTGGTACTGGGCGCATTTGCGGGATCAACCCGTGGCCTGCGTTCGGCGGTGCTGAACCATATTCTCGACACGCTGCTGTCAATTCCGTCGCTGCTGCTGGCGATTATCGTCGTCGCCTTTGCCGGGCCGCATCTCAGCCACGCGATGTTTGCCGTCTGGCTGGCCCTGTTGCCGCGCATGGTGCGTTCAATCTACAGCATGGTACACGACGAGCTGGAACGCGATTACGTCATCGCCGCCCGCCTCGACGGCGCCACCACGCTCAATATTCTGTGGTTTGCCATTCTGCCGAACATTGCTGCCGGGCTGGTCACCGAAATTACCCGCGCGCTATCGATGGCGATCCTTGATATCGCCGCGCTGGGCTTCCTCGATCTTGGCGCGCAGCTGCCGTCACCGGAATGGGGCGCGATGCTCGGCGATGCGCTGGAGCTTATCTACGTGGCGCCGTGGACGGTGATGCTGCCGGGCGCGGCAATCATGATTAGCGTGCTGCTGGTCAACCTGCTGGGCGACGGTATTCGCCGCGCCATTAACGCGGGGGTGGAGTAATGCCGTTACTTGATATACGCAATTTAACCATCGAATTTAAAACCAACGAAGGCTGGGTGAAGGCCGTTGACCGCGTCAGCATGACGCTGGCCGAAGGCGAAATTCGCGGCCTGGTGGGAGAATCTGGTTCAGGCAAGAGCCTGATCGCCAAAGCGATTTGCGGCGTCACCAAAGATAACTGGCGCGTCACCGCCGACCGTATGCGTTTTGACGATATCGACCTACTGCGCCTGTCCAACCGCGAGCGGCGAAAATTGGTCGGCCACAACGTCTCCATGATTTTCCAGGAACCGCAGTCTTGTCTGGATCCTTCTGAACGCGTGGGCCTGCAGCTGATGCAGAACATTCCCGGCTGGACCTTCAAAGGCCACTGGTGGCAGCGTTTCGGCTGGCGCAAACGTCGCGCGATCGAGCTGCTGCACCGCGTCGGCATCAAGGATCACAAAGACGCGATGCGCAGCTTCCCGTATGAGCTGACGGAAGGCGAATGCCAGAAGGTTATGATTGCCATCGCGTTGGCTAACCAGCCGCGCCTGCTGATTGCCGATGAGCCAACCAACGCCATGGAACCGACCACCCAGGCGCAGATCTTCCGTTTGTTAACCGGCCTCAATCAGAATAACAACACCACCATCCTGCTGATTTCTCATGATTTGCAGATGCTGACCCACTGGGCGGATAAGATCAACGTGATGTACTGCGGGCAAACGGTAGAGACCGCGCCGAGCGAAGAGCTGGTGACCATCCCTCATCACCCGTATACCCAGGCGCTGATCCGCGCGATTCCGGACTTTGGCCGCTCAATGCCGCATAAAAGTCGCCTGAATACTCTTTCCGGCGCCATTCCCCTGCTGGAACAGCTGCCGATGGGCTGCCGTCTGGGGCCGCGTTGCCCGTACGCGCAGCGCAAATGTATTGAAACCCCGCGTCTGACGGGAGCGAAGAACCACCTGTTCGCCTGTCATTTCCCGCTGAATATGGAGAAAGAGTGACATGGTCGAAACGCTGCTTGAAGTGCGCAACCTAAGCAAAACCTTCCGCTACCGCACCGGCTGGTTCCATCGCCAGACGCTACAGGCGGTGAAGCCGCTGAGCTTTACCCTGCGTGAAAAGCAAACGCTGGCGATTATCGGCGAGAACGGTTCGGGCAAGTCGACGCTGGCCAAAATGCTGGCCGGGATGGTGGAGCCGACCACCGGCGAACTGCTGATTGACGATCATCCGCTGGAGTTTGGCGACTACTCATTCCGTAGCCAGCGCATTCGCATGATTTTCCAGGATCCGAGCACCTCGCTGAACCCACGTCAGCGCATTTCGCAGATCCTTGATTTCCCGCTGCGTCTGAACACCGACCTTGAACCCGAGGCGCGACGTCAGCAGATTATCGATACCCTGCGCCTGGTCGGCCTGTTGCCCGACCACGTCAGCTATTATCCGCACATGCTGGCGCCGGGGCAGAAACAGCGTCTGGGCCTGGCGCGTGCGCTGATTTTGCGCCCGAAGGTCATTATCTGCGATGAAGCGTTGGCCTCGCTCGATATGTCGATGCGTTCGCAGCTGGTAAACCTGATGCTCGAACTGCAGGAAAAACAGGGCATCTCGTATATTTACGTGACTCAGCATTTGGGCATGATGAAGCACATCAGCGACCAGGTGCTGGTGATGCACCAGGGGGAAGTGGTCGAGCGCGGCAGCACCGCCGACGTGCTGGCCTCCCCGCTGCACGACTTAACCAAACGGTTGATTGCCGGTCACTTTGGCGAGGCGCTGACCGCCGATGCCTGGCGTAAAGACCGCTGATCGCCGCAATCACCATCAAGAGAAGGATGATTACGCTATGGGTTTTCTTTCCGGCAAACGTATCCTGATTACCGGCGTCGCCAGCAAACTGTCCATCGCCTACGGCATTGCCCAGGCGATGCACCGCGAAGGGGCCGAACTGGCGTTCACGTATCAGAACGACAAACTGAAAGGCCGCGTGGAAGATTTCGCCGCCTCGCTGGACTCGCACATTGTGCTGCCGTGCGACGTGGCGGAAGACGCGAGCATTGAAGCGCTGTTCAGCGAGCTGGTAAAAACATGGCCACAGTTTGACGGTTTCGTTCACTCGATTGGCTTTGCTCCCGCCGACCAGCTCGACGGCGACTACGTCAACGCGGTCACCCGTGAAGGCTTTAAAATCGCCCACGACATCAGCTCATACAGCTTCGTGGCGATGGCGAAAGCCTGCCGTGGGATGCTGAACCCCGGTTCAGCCCTGCTGACGCTTTCCTACCTCGGCGCAGAGCGCGCCATCCCCAACTACAACGTGATGGGCCTGGCGAAAGCGTCGCTGGAAGCTAACGTCCGCTATATGGCTAACGCCATGGGGCCGGAGGGGGTTCGCGTCAATGCTATCTCCGCAGGCCCGATTCGTACGCTGGCCGCCTCCGGTATAAAGGATTTCCGAAAAATGCTCGCCCATTGCGAAGCGGTTACGCCGATCCGTCGTACCGTGACCATTGAAGATGTTGGTAATTCCGCCGCCTTCCTGTGCTCAAACCTGGCCGCCGGTGTTTCCGGTGAAGTACTGCACGTTGACGGCGGCTTCAGCATTGCGGCCATGAACGAGCTGGATCTGTAGCCCCGATTCCAGGCCAGATAAGCGCAGAGCCATCAGGCAAATTGGCGCATATTGCCGGATGGCGGCGTAAACGCCTTATCCGGCCTGGAGCCCCCTCCCGCCTTTGTTATTCCAGTCAGTTATTAATTATCGCCGAACAATATTTTCTCCCTCGTCACGCATGCGCCAGGATATTTATCCATAACGATCCGGCAACATCTCCTTCGACGCTGCTGGCTCGCCACCTTCAGATCAAGGAACTCCCATGGAGCCACGCCGCGTTTCCGGCAAAAACCACTGGTATCACGAGACCCAGTCGAGAACCCAACACAGCGACGTGATGCCGCTGGTTCCTGAAGCTGCGCACGTTGACGACCGTTTTTTACTCGACCTCGTCCTGCCTGATGCGCTGCTTAATGCCAATCAGCGCTGGCTGAACGCTGGCCGTAAGCTGGCTAATTTACTGTTTCCGGATACCGTTCCGGTGAACCGTCTGCGCACGTTCAGCGATTACGACCGCCTGAGTACCGCCCTGACCGTGGCGCAGGTTTCCGGCGTTCAGCGGCTGTGTAACCACTATGCCGCGCGTCTCGCCCCTCTACAGGGGCCTGACTCATCGCGAGAAAGTAACCGTCGGCTGGCGCAAATGACGGAATACGCACGTCAGCTTGCCAGCTCGCCGTCCATCATCACCCCGCGTGCGCGCCAGCAACTGGACGGCGTAGGGCTCACGCTGCACGACATCATTCTGATTAATCAGATTGTGGGCTTTGTCGGCTTCCAGGCCCGCGTCGTCGCCCTCTTCCAGGCGCATCTGGGCTTTCCGGTGCGCTGGATCCCCGGCATGCCGGTGCAGGAGGATTCAGACGCCGATCGCTTTAATAATGAAAGCGCGCAGTGGCACACCGATCTGGAGGTTATCGAAGCCCACCAGGCCAACACCCCGCAAGGTGAAGCGCTCTCCCGCTGGCAAAATCTGCCAGAACTGCACGCGCTGGCGCCGGTGCTGGCGCACGAGGAGACGCTGTTGGCCGGGTTCGGCGAACTCCTGGATGCCCTGACGTTTACGCATCCGCTGCTGCCGCTGTCGGCGCTCATTCCCGCGCGCATCAACGGCAGCGTGAGCTGTTTCAACTACAACAGCGGATTATGGCAGGGCGCCAGCGGCCTACCCGAGGCGGTACGCAACGGTGAACGGGCGATTCTGGCGTGGAGCCACCATTTCCCCTGCGAACGCGCGCTCGCTCAGGCCACACAGTTACTGACCCGCGCGCCGGACCGCTTTAGCGCCGCGCAGCTGAACCCGCTTATCGAGCACGGGCTATCGACGCCTGACGCTATCACCCTGCTCACCTGGAGCGCATTGAGCGGTTGGTTAAATCGCCTGCACATCGCGCTCGGAGCCGCACAACAAGTTACGTAAAAGGTGAAACAGCGCTTGCTGCGTCCTATGGATTCGCGTAAAAATGACAGCCGCTCTTTTGGCCACGAAAATAGATCAATATGCTTCAGGACAACCCGCTGCTTGCGCAGCTAAAACAGCAACTCCATTCCCAAACGCCCCGCGCGGAAGGGGTCGTCAAAGCCACGGAAAAAGGTTTCGGTTTCCTCGAAGTCGACGCACAGAAAAGCTACTTTATTCCGCCGCCGCAGATGAAAAAAGTGATGCACGGCGACCGTATTATTGCGGTGATCCACTCTGAACGCGAAAAAGAGAGTGCAGAGCCGGAAGAACTGGTCGAGCCGTTCCTGACCCGCTTTGTGGGCAAGGTGCATCGTAAGGACGATCGTCTGTCTATCGTGCCTGACCATCCGCTGTTGAAAGACGCCATTCCTTGCCGCGCCGAACGCGGCGTAACGCATGATTTTAAAGAGGGTGACTGGGCCGTTGCTGAAATGCGCCGTCATCCGCTGAAAGGCGATCGCAGCTTCTACGCCGAGCTGACCCAATTCATCACCTTTGGTGACGACCACTTTGTGCCATGGTGGGTTACCCTCGCCCGTCACAACCTGGAAAAAGAAGCGCCGAACGGCGTCGCCACCGAGATGCAGGACGAAGGCCTTGAGCGCCGCGATCTCACCGCGCTGGATTTTGTCACCATCGACAGCGCCAGCACCGAAGATATGGACGATGCGCTGTACGTGGAAGAAGCCGCCGATGGCAAGCTGCTGCTGACCGTCGCCATCGCCGATCCTACCGCCTGGATCGTGGAAGGCAGCAAGCTGGACAACGCCGCGAAAATTCGCGCGTTTACCAACTATTTGCCGGGCTTCAACATTCCGATGCTGCCGCGCGAGCTGTCTGACGACCTCTGTTCGCTGCGCGCTAACGTGGTGCGCCCGGTGCTTGCCTGCCGCATGACGCTGGCCGCCGATGGCACCATCGAAGACAACATTGAGTTCTTTGCCGCCAGTATCGAGTCAAAAGCCAAACTGGTGTACGACGACGTCTCCAACTGGCTGGAGAACACCGGTAGCTGGCAGCCACAGAGCGAAGCAATCGCACGCCAGATTACCCTGCTGCAGCGCGTATGCCAGGCTCGTAGCGAATGGCGTCAAACCCACGCGCTGGTGTTTAAAGACCGTCCGGACTACCGTTTTGTGCTGGGTGAGAAAGGCGAAGTACTGGATATCGTCGCCGAGCCGCGCCGCATTGCTAACCGCATCGTTGAAGAGTCAATGATTGCGGCGAACATCTGCGCTGCTCGCGTACTGCGCGATAAACTCGGTTTCGGCGTTTATAACGTCCACACCGGGTTCGCGCCGGATAACACTGAAGCGTTGGCGGCCCTGCTGAAAACGCATGATGTGCACGTCGATCCGCAAGAGGTGCTGACGCTGGCCGGTTTCTGCAAGCTACGCCGCGAGCTGGACGCACAGCCATCTGGCTTCCTCGACAGCCGTATCCGTCGCTTCCAGTCATTCGCTGAAATCAGCACCGAGCCGGGTCCGCACTTTGGTTTAGGTCTTGAAGCCTACGCCACCTGGACCTCACCGATTCGTAAGTATGGCGATATGATTAACCATCGTCTGCTGAAGGCGGTGATTAAAGGTGAAAGCGCCTCACGTCCGCAGGATGACATAACCGTGCAGATGGCCGAGCGCCGTCGCCTGAACCGCATGGCAGAACGCGACGTCGCTGACTGGCTGTATGCGCGCTACCTGAGCCCAATGGCAGGTACAGAGACGCGCTTTGCCGCTGAGATTATCGATATCAGCCGCGGCGGTATGCGCGTGCGCCTGGTCGATAACGGCGCGGTCGCCTTTATTCCAGCGCCGTTCCTGCATGCCGTGCGCGACGAGCTGGTCTGCAGCCAGGAGAGCGGCACCGTGCAGATCAAAGGCGAAGTGGTCTATAAGGTCACCGACGTCATTGATGTCACCATCGCGGAAGTCCGCATGGAGACGCGCAGCGTGATTGCCCGCCCAGCCGCATAATATTCCCCAAGCGGCCCCTTTCGGGGCCGTTTTTTTATCTACTGCTCACCGACTCTCTTTTTTCTCAGCGAAAAAGCCGAAAAACGTTCACACTGAATACCATGGCATCCGCACGCAGATGGACGAGAGGAAGGTATGGTCAAGTCTCTGGCACAAAATCTGCTCGACCCAAACTCCAGCGAAACCAGCCTCTACTGGCGTTTGTCGCGTGCCGAACCGACGCTGCTTTTAGGGACGGATCCCGATGCGAATGCCGACTTTGCCGTTCCGTTAAGTGACGAAAACGCCAGCCGTATTCGCGCCATGAGCGTTACCACGTCCAGCATCGCCCTGAATATTCAGCTTAACGGCTATGACGTCCCTCTGCATTTAATTGGCCGCAAGGTCAGTGGTACCGAATGGGCCGGTACCGCCTCTTCCTGGTTTGATACCTCTTCCGTCGCCCGCGATCTGTTACAAGGCCTGCTGTTTGCCGAACAGGTGGTATCGGAAGCCAACGCCGTGATCGTCATTCTCGACAGAGAAGGCAAAATTCAGCGCTTCAACCGCTTATGCGAAGAGTATACCGGCCTCAAAGAACAGGACGTCATCGGTAAAACGGCGTTCGAATTGTTTATGTCGGCCCCGGAAGCCGCAGCGGCGCGGGAAAACGTCAGCCGTTTTTTTACCAACGGCGGGCCGTATGAAGTTGAGCGCTGGATCAAAACGCGTAAAGGCTCACGCCTGTTTTTATTTCGCAACCGCTTTGTACACAGTGGCAGCGGCAAAAACGAGATCTTTCTCATCTGTTCCGGAACCGATATTACCGAGGAACGCAAAGCCCAGGAGCGTCTGCGGGTGCTGGCCAATACTGACACCATTACTGGCCTGCCCAATCGGCACGCGATCAATGAACTGATTGGCCGCGCGATGGATAACCGTCAGGGCGACCATCAGGTGGGTCTTGTCTATTTCGACCTCGACAACTTCAAGAAGGTGAATGATGCCTACGGCCACGTCTTTGGCGACCAGCTGTTGCAGTCTGTCGCGCTGTCGATTTTAAGCTGTCTGGAAGACGGCCAGACGCTGGCGCGGCTCGGTGGCGACGAGTTTATCGTCCTGGCGGTGAATACCTCGCAATGCGCGCTGGAGGCGATGGCGTCACGGGTGCTGACCCGCCTACGCGATCCGTTTCGTATCGGCCTGATTGAGGTCTACAGCGGCTGTTCACTCGGCATTTCGCTCGCACCGCAGCACGGGGAAGACCGTGAGAGCCTGATTCGCAATGCCGACACTGCGATGTACACCGCGAAAGAAAAAGGCCGCGGACGCTTCAGCGTCTTTTCCCCCGAAATGAATCAGCGGGTGTTCGAATATCTGTGGCTGGATACTAACCTGCGCAAAGCGCTGCAAAGCGATCAACTGGTCATCCATTATCAGCCCAAAGTGGCGCTAAACGGCGAAATTCAGAGTCTGGAAGCGCTGGTACGGTGGAATTCGCCAGAGCGCGGGTTAATTCCGCCGCTCGACTTTATCTCTTACGCCGAAGAATCCGGGCTGATTGTGCCGCTGGGGAGCTGGGTCATGCTTGAAGCCATTCGTCAGTTGGCTTACTGGCGAGACCGCGGTATTCATCTGCGCGTGGCCGTCAACGTTTCGGCGCGCCAGTTGGTCGATCAATCCATTTTTAGCGACCTTAAACAGGCGCTTAAGGCTCAACACTTTTCTGAATGCCCGATAGATATTGAGCTGACCGAAAGCTGCCTGATTGATAATGCTGACCAGGCTCTGGAGGTCATTCAACAGTTTCGCTCACTCGGCGCGCAGATTCACCTCGACGATTTCGGTACCGGCTATTCGTCGCTGTCGCAGTTGGCGCGTTTCCCCATCGATACTATCAAGCTGGACCATAGTTTTGTGCATCATGTGCATAAACAGTCGGTTTCCCAGTCGCTGGCGCTGGCGATTATTGCCGTCGCCCGTGCGCTTAATTTGCGCATTATTGCCGAAGGGGTGGAGGATGCTGACGACGACGCATTCCTGGTGCAAAATGGCGTTGACGAGCGGCAAGGCTACTATTTTGCCCGCCCTATGCCCGCTGCCGAACTGGAACGCTGGCTGGAGGCGCGTCAGGGGTTATAAGGTAAGCCTTTTTTTCACTTCTCTTTTGTCTGTAAATTTTGCATCATTGATTTCAATCGAATTTATCAACAGGATCCCACCATGTCCGAGCTCGATGCGCGTCAGGTAGCCAAACGTATTGATACCGTATTGGATATTCTGGTCGGCGGTGACACCCACTCCGCCATCAACAATCTGGAAATATTAAAAGCAGAACTGCTGGCTCACGCCGCGGACGAACGCGACAACAGAACAGGTCAGCCTAAATCCCCGTGGGAAATCTGACGTCCTTTGCCCAGCGAACAGCGGTGCTCAGCCTGACAGCCGCCTTCGCGTAGAGAAATTGATCGATTTATTATGAATGCCCGACAGCAAACAATTTTACAACTGGTCATCGATAAAGGCCGCATGAGCGTTGCCGACCTGGCAAAAATGACCGGCGTTTCGGAAGTGACGATTCGTCAGGATCTGAATCTGCTGGAAAAGCAGAGTTATCTGCGCCGTACCCACGGTTACGCGGTCCCGCTGGATAGCGAAGACGTAGAAACGCGCATGATGAACAACTTCGCTCTCAAGCGCGAACTGGCCGAGTTTGCCGCGTCTCTGGTGCAGCCCGGCGAAACGGTGTTTATCGAAAACGGCAGCAGCAATGCCCTGCTGGCGCGTGCGCTGGCGACGCAACCAGACATCACCATTATCACCGTCAGCAGCTATATCGCCCATCTGCTGAAAGAGACGCCGGGAGAAGTGATTCTGCTGGGCGGCATTTATCAGAAGAAAAGTGAAAGCATGGTTGGCCCGCTGACGCGTCAGTACATTCAGCAGGTACACTTCAGCAAAGCATTTATCGGTATCGACGGCTGGCAACCGGAAACCGGGTTTACCGGCCGCGACATGATGCGCGCAGATATCGTCAACGCGGTACTGGAGAAAGGTAGCGAAGCGATTGTCCTGAGCGACAGTTCGAAATTCGGCGCCATTCATCCGTATGCACTGGGGCCGATGAACCAGTTCAGCCGGGTGATTACTGACGATAATCTGGCAACGGAAAAGCAGCTACAGCTTGAGCAGTCCGGTTTGACTGTGAATATTGTGCCACGTCCCTGATTGACCCAACCCGGTGTGTCGCCGCATCGGGTTTCTTGTTTCCCCTTCCCGCCTCGCTATGAGAGTTTTCCGACCCCGGAATTAAGACTTTTTACCTGTCAGCGACATCACGAAATCGTAAAATTAATGTTAGCGATATAACAGGAAGTAACTATCACTTACGTGACTTTTAGCAATAAAATTTACAACCTGCGCAACAAGCTTCACAGGAGAAACCTCTGGCAATGGCTATACTTAAGGTGCTCTTCCGTGAATAGAATATTCAGGAGAAATAAAATGACTTCAATGAGCAAGAAAATGGCTGCCGCGATGGTAGCAGTAACGCTGGTCATGTCGCTGAGCGCATGTTCTAACTGGTCCAAACGCGATCGTAATACCGCACTGGGCGCCGGTGCAGGTGCCATCGGTGGCGCTGTGTTAACCGACGGTAGCGCGCTGGGTACTCTGGGCGGTGCGGCGGTCGGTGGGATCATCGGCCACCAGGTTGGTAAATAAGCTAATTCAGAACGATTATCAGGGCCCCGACAATGTTCGGGGCCCTTTTCATTGGTCGTTTGGCAATCTGACCAGGAGGACGCCTTAACCGCCTGCCAGCTTCACCTTCATACCTTTTGCTTCCAGCAGCGTTTTCAGCAGGTCGCGTTTGTCGCCCTGAATTTCAATCACGCCATCTTTCAGCGCGCCGCCACAGCCGCATTTTTTCTTCAGCTCAGCCGCCAGTTTCGCCAGCGCGTCGTCATCCAGGTCAATCCCGGTAATCAGGCATACGCCCTTTCCTTTACGCCCGCTGGTCTGACGTTGAATGCGTACGATGCCATCCCCCCTGGGGCGCTCCGCAACGGCTTTAGGTTCGTCAATACGCCCGGTTTCCGTGGAATAAACCAGACGGCTGTTAGAATCGCTCATTACGCCCCCAGATTTAATGATGCGTTAATGTCGCGCAGCGTCTGCGCCGGATCGGCAGACTGAGTCACCGGACGGCCAATAACCATATAGTCAACGCCCGCCGCCAGCGCCTGCTCCGGCGTCATGATACGGCGCTGATCGCCCGCCGCGCTGCCCGCCGGACGAATCCCCGGCGTCACCAGTTTGAACGCCTGCCCCAGCTCCTGCTTGAAGCGAACCGCTTCCTGCGCCGAGCAAACGACGCCATCCAGGCCGCAGTTTTTGGTCAATGCCGCCAGCTTCGCCGCGTAATCCGCCGGCGCCAGGGTAATGCCCAGATCCTGCAGATCGCTGGATTCCATGCTGGTCAGCACGGTGACCGCAATCAGCAGCGGCGCATCGTTACCAAAGGGCACCAGCGCTTCACGCGCGGCGGTCATCATCCGCGCACCGCCGGAGGCATGCACGTTTACCATCCACACGCCGAGATCGGCCGCTGCCGCAACCGCGTGCGCCGTTGTGTTTGGAATATCGTGGAATTTCAGGTCCAGGAAGATATCAAAACCGCGCTGCTGTAAATCACGCACCAGCTGCGGGCCAAACAGCGTAAACATCTCTTTGCCGACTTTCAGACGGCAATCGCGCGGGTCGATACGGTCAACGAAGGCCAGCGCCTTGTCACGATTATCATAGTCGAGGGCGACAACAACGGGAGAAGATGTGGTAACACGAGAAGAAGATGAAGCAACGGACATGACTGGACCTTCTTGTTGATGGGCACGCGCGGTGCAGAAAAGGTAAACGGGCAGCATTCTACCTGCGTGACCCCGCAGGCACAATGGCAGAGGCGGCAACGGTTGGGGAAATTAAAGGATGTTGTAACTAAGTGGATAGTTTTTTATAAATTACTGACCATCAAGTCCGCGAATCGGTTTAATGGTCGACCACGCGCGGCACGACGGGCAGTGCCAGTACAGCGTATAGGCCGTAAAACCACATTTCTGACAGCGGTAGCGCGGTTTGCTGCGCACCTGTTCACCAACCATATCGCGTAGCACCATCAGGCTCTCTTTCGCGCGCCCTTCTTCCGCTTCGTTGAGATGGTAGTCCATCAGTTTGTGGAACACGCGCATCGTGGGATGACGCTGGAGCTGGCGGGTGACGTAGGTTTGCGCCGCGTCGCCGCCTTTGCTCTGCTCAACCACCTGCGCCAGCATCAGTTCTGCCGTCGCACCGGTGTTTTCTTCCACACAGCGCTGAAGGAAATGTTCCCACTCCTTCTCTTTACCCAACTGTTGATAGCAGGTTTGCAGCATTTCCAGCGTTTCGCTGACCAGCTCTTTATCCTGGTCAATCACCCGTAGCAGGCTGTCCATCGCTTTGGCGTAATCACCTTTCGCCATCCACGCTCGCCCCATCCCAATAGAGACGCGAGCGCTGGAAGGGTCCGCCGCCGCACCGCGTTTGAGCAGCGACATGGCTTTATCCAGCTCGTCGTTACCCATCTGCTGAAGCGCCAGTTCGCACCAGAAATGCGCGATTTCGCCACGATGCTTATCTTTACCCAGCTTCACCAGGCGTTCGGCGGTATCAATCGCCTTCTGCCAGTCGCTAGTCGCCTGGTAGATTTGCAGAAGCTGCTGAAGCGCGCTGATACGAAAATCGGTTTCGTCGACCAGCTGGTTGAACATGTCTTCCGCACGATCGTACAGCCCGGCGGCCATATAGTCGCGGCCAAGCTGTTGTACCGCCAACAGGCGCTGGTCGTAAGTGAGAGAAGCGCTTTCCATCAGCGTCTGGTGAATGCGGATAGCCCGGTCAACCTCGCCGCGCGAGCGGAACAGATTGCCCAGGGTCAGGTGCGCTTCCACGGTACCGGTGTCCTCTTTGAGCATATCGAGGAACAGGTCAACCGCTTTATCCTGCTGGTTGCTTAAAAGAAAGTTCACCCCTGCCACGTAATCACGTGACAAGCGGTTCGCTTCGTCCTGTTTGGACTGTTGCGCACTTCTGCGGCCCATATACCAACCGTAGGCGGCGGCGACGGGTAAAAGCAGAAACAACAACTCCAGCATAGATGATTATTCCTTCGCCGCCGGAACTTCCGGCGCTACCGTAGTGGCCGTCTCAGGGGCAAGTTGATGTTCCAGACGTTTGATTTTACGTTCGGCACGCAGCAGCGAGACGCGCACGCGCAGCCAAAACAGGCCGCAGACCAGCCAGCCAATGGCGAAGCCCACGGCAAACAGCACCGCCAGCAGCGTTGAAATTCGGAATTCACCCTGTGCCAACAGATAATTGAAGGTCACAAGCTGATCGTTTTGCGCACCCAGCGTCACTGAGATGACGAAAATCGCTAACACCAATAAAAAAATGAGTAGGTATTTCACATTACTTCCCGTTATGCGGCTTCTGCAGTGGCGACACAGCACCTAGCCTTATAAAATAACATCTTCACCGCGACGACGAAATGGAAAAGCGTTCCGCAAGCCTTAGATCTGTGGGTTAGCGTGCGGAAAATCAACCCTTTTCCCCTTTTCATCGTATCGCGCCCTGTTTTTATGTCTCTTTTTTCCACGGTCCACAGTACCGCACCGCCAGCCAGCTGGCGAGCGTCGCCAGCAGCCACGACATGACCGTTGCCATCATCAGGTCCAGCGGCCAGTGCATTCCCAACAGCAGGCGACTGCCCATCACCGTGACCGCCCAGGCCATCAGGAATGCCACCGCCAACGCCCGACGACGCGACCACAGCAACCCAACCGCCAGCAGTGCCCAGGTTGCGGCAAACATGGTGTGCCCGGACGGAAAGGCAAAACCGGTCTCTTTTTGCCAGTGATGACGCAAAAAACCCGGTATATCATGCTGTTGTGCCAGCTGTTCTTTCACCAGCGCCGAACGTTCGCCCCGCTTTAAAGTGTAGAACTGCTCGACCGGAATTTGCTGTGTTTTTTCCAGCCAGATAACAAACGGTCGCGGCTCTTGTACCACCCCTTTAACCAGCGATTTTGCGCCCTGCCCCAGAAGCACCGCCGCGCTGAGAATGATCGCCAGGATGATTGCCCCACGAAGGCGTGGCCTTAGCGCCCAGAGAAACAACGTACACAGCAGCAGATGAGTGATAATTCCCCACGGCTGGGTGACCGTTTCCGTCACCGCATACAGCGCCTGAAGCCACCAGCCGCTCGGCCCCGGCAGCCACTGCCAGCCGGAGAACCAGACCGTCAATGGCATCAGTAAAAGCAGGATGGCGCCAATAAGCGTTCGTCGGGCGATGGTCGACATTTTTCTTCCTTTTTTCAACGAGGTTACCGCGCGAAAACCTCATAAATGTTCAATTTTGTGCGCTTTACCGGCGGTCACCCGCGCACGATTAGGTGAAGTAAAGCACGTTGTGGCAAAATAAGGAAAACAGAAGGCGTCGCTGACGCTAACATAATCTGGAGAATCACATGCAGCTTAAACGTGTGGCAGAAGCCAAACTGCCAACCCCCTGGGGCGATTTCCTGATGGTGGGCTTTGAAGAACTGGCAACCGGGCACGATCACGTCGCACTGGTTTTTGGTGATATTACCGGGCAAACGCCGGTGCTGTCGCGGGTACACTCGGAATGTTTAACCGGCGACGCGCTGTTTAGCCTGCGCTGTGATTGTGGTTTCCAGCTTGAGGCCGCGCTGTCGCACATTGCGGAAGAAGGCCGTGGGATTCTGCTTTATCATCGTCAGGAAGGCCGTAACATTGGCTTGTTGAATAAAATTCGCGCCTACGCACTGCAGGATCAGGGCTACGATACCGTAGAGGCCAACCACCAGCTCGGTTTTGCCGCCGACGAACGCGACTTCACCCTGTGTGCCGATATGTTCAAACTGCTGGGCGTCGACGCGGTGCGTCTGCTGACCAACAACCCGAAAAAAGTCGAAATTCTGACCGAAGCGGGCATCAATATTGTGGAACGTGTGCCGCTGATTGTCGGGCGTAACCCGAAAAATGCCCACTATCTCGACACCAAAGCGGCGAAAATGGGGCATCTGCTGAGTAAGTAATGCCGTGGTTGCCGTTTTGCTTTAAAACGGCAACCTTTTCCTGCCTTACAGCGAGATATTCTGCTCGCTCTGCGCATCAAAGATGTGACACTTCTCCATCTCAAAACGGAACCATACCTGGCTATGCAGGCCAGCGTCGAGAATCCCTTTAGCCTCGTCCGAGGGCATCCGCGCCGTCATCTCAAATTCGCCGACCTGTAGATAGAGGAAGAATTCGTGCCCCATATTTTCCGCGCGAATCAGCGTCCCGCGTCCACAGCCCTGAGCAAACGGCTGAGTGGAGACGGTAACATATTCCGGACGAATGCCGAAAAAGACGTCTTTATCAACGTAGTTTGCCACTTTACTCTGCTGCTGAGCGCTCAGAGGCAGTGTGTCATGGCCCACAGTAATATGCAGGCCGTCGTCTTTTATGACGATTTTCGCCGGTTTGATGTTCATTTCCGGCGCGCCGATAAAGCCAGCCACAAACATATTTTGCGGATAATGGTATAGGTTGTCCGGGGTATCTACCTGCATGATGTGGCCAAGCTTCATCACGCAGATACGGTCGCCCATGGTCATCGCTTCGGTCTGATCGTGGGTAACGTAAACGGTGGTGGCCGGCTTGCCGGATTTCTTCAGCTGCTTGTGCAGGTCGGAAATACGGATACGCATGGAGGCACGCAGCTTGGCGTCCAGGTTAGACAGCGGTTCATCGAACAGGAACACGTCCGGCTTTTTCACAATCGCGCGGCCTACGGCCACACGCTGTGCCTGACCACCGGAGAGCTGACGCGGCAGACGGTCCAGCAGCTCTTCCAGCTCGAGGATTTTCGCCGCTTCGTTTACCTGGGCGTCGATCTGATCTTTCGGCATTTTGCTCAGCTTCAGGCCAAACGCCAGGTTCTCACGCACGGTCATGTGCGGATACAGCGCGTAGTTCTGGAACACCATCGCAATCCCGCGCTCTTTCGGCGCGAGGTTGTTGACGATCTTCTCACCGATGCGGACTTCGCCGCCGCTGATGGTTTCCAGGCCAGCCAGCATACGCAGGGTGGTGGATTTGGCGCAGCCGGACGGACCGACGATAACCATAAACTCACCTTCTGCGATTTTCAGGTCGATACCATGTACCGCTTTGAAGCCGTTGGAGTACACTTTTTCCAGTTTGTTGAAAATAACTTCAGCCATGATATATCCCTCTTAACCTTTAATTCCGCTGCTGGTAACGCCCTGTACGAAGTAGCGCTGCGCCAGGAAGAACACAATGATGGATGGCAGAATGGAGATGCTCGCCATTGCCAGAATTTCGTTCCACGGCGCCCCTTCGGTGACGTCGATGGACATTTTCAGTGCCAGTGCAATCGGGTACTTATCAACGCTATAGACGTAGATCAGCGGGCCGATAAAGTCGTTCATGGACCACATGAACTGGAACAGGGCGACGGAGATAATCGCCGGCTTCAGAATCGGTACCACCACATACCACAGCACCTGGATGGAGTTACAGCCGTCAATCTGCGCCGCTTCTTCCATGTCACGCGGTACGCCGCGCAGGAACTGAATCAGCATGAAGACGAAGAACCCTTGCGTGGCGAAAGCGGTTGGCAGGTACAGCGGCAGATAGCTGTTCAGCATGCCCATTTCGCGGAACATCAGATACTGCGGGATCAGCAGTACGGTGCTCGGCAGTAGCATGGTGGCAATCAACGTAGCAAACCAAAACTTCTTCCACGGGATCTCGAAGCGGGCAAAACCATAGGCGACGACGGTGGAGGAAATGATGGTCAGAATGACTTTCGGGATCACATACTTAAAGGTATTGATCATGTAGTGACCGAAATTGTACTCGGTACCGGTTTTCCAGCCGTTAATAAAGCCGTCCCAGGTGGCGTGCGACGGCCAAAGATTCAGCGTGGTGAAGATTTCGTGGTTCGGTTTGAACGATGCCGAGAACATCCACGCCAGCGGGTAAAGCATCATCAGCCCCACGACCAGCAAAATAACGTAACGCACGGTCCGGCTGATTTTTTCACGGCGCAGCGTACGAGCTACTTCGCGCGCAGCTTCCTCTTTGGTAGATAAAACGGATTGCAACTCAGCCATTTTTGCCTCCCTTATCGGCAGAGTAGAACACCCAGTATTTCGAAGACTTAAAGGCAATCGCCGCAAAGACGGCTACCACCAGGAACAGCACCCACGCCAGCGCTGCGCCGTAGCCCATATCAAAGTATTTGAAAGCGGTATCGTAGATGTAGAGCGAGAACAAGTAGGTGTAGTAGGTTGGGCCGCCGCCGGTGATCACATAGGGGCCGGTGAACTCCTGGAAGGTCCCGCTGGTCTGCATGATAAAGTTGAAGAAAATGACGGGCGTAATCAACGGCACGGTCACCTTGAGGAACATTTGCCACTTCGTCGCGCCGTCGATCATCGCCGCTTCGTACTGCGATTGCGGTACGTTTTGCAGCGCCGCGAGGAAGATAACCATCGCCGAGCCAAACTGCCACACGCGCAGCAGCGTGACCGAAATCAGCGCCAGCGACGGTTCGCCCAGCCAGTTGATCGGATCGACGCCAATCACGCCCAGCATGCTGTTAAACAGGCCGTCGATGGCGAACAGCGCGCGCCACAGTACCGCGATAGCCACCGAACTGCCGAGAATCGACGGGATGTAGTACGCGGTGCGGAAAAAACCAATGCCCCGCAGTTTAAAATTGAGCACAAAGGCAATACCCAGCGCAAACGCCAGTTTCACCGGAATGGTCAAAAAAACGTAGACAAAGGTCACCGCCATCGATTTCCAGAACAGTGAGTCTTCCGTCAGCATATACCGATAGTTTTCGATGCCGGTAAATTGCGGAGGACTCATCAAATCATACTGGGTAAAACTTAATAAAAATGACGATATAAACGGGAAGGCGGTAAACACCAGCAACCCGATTATGTAGGGTGATATCCATGCCAGACCTAATAACTTATTCTCGTTCATAGATTCCTCTAATATAATAAAGACGTACTGTATCGCGCATCGTCGCGATGGACGAGGCAGTGATCTTTATCACATTCAATATTAGCTAATAAAAATTAGCTGTGAACTCTCGCAAATTAATGAAAAAACATTTCATTTCTTTGTAATAAAATCCTATAGTCGAGAAATAATCTCAACTTCCATGAAGGCTATTGCCATGGCACTACGTCGGCACGCAACCTATTCACCGGATAACGCGTCATTGATGATCAAGCACATCGCTGACCAGGACATCTGCCCGCTGCACGCCCATGACTTTTACGAAATGGTCTGCGTCTCCTCAGGAAGCGGCATGCACGTCATTGACGGTATCTCCTGGCCCATCAGTCGTGGTTCGGTGTTCGTGGTGGCGCCTCATGAAGAGCACTATTTTGAGAAAGTAGAAAAACTTTCCCTGCTCAATATTTTGATCCGCCCCGCCTTTCTCACTGACACGCTACTGACGCTGCTTGCTGACTTTGCGCCTGAAAAACAGTTTATGGCCACCCACCAGACCATTGTGCACAGTACATTTTACACCAACCTATTAAATGAAGAATTAAGCCATAATTTGGCGCATCAACCACTCATGCTGGAAACATTGTTTACTCAGCTGGCGATATTTTTGCAGCGCGGCCATATTAGCCAGGCGGCTGATAATTGCGTAAAAGAAGATTCAATCATATATTTATTGAATTACTTACATCACAATTATGCAAATGACAAATTAAGCATCGATTATCTGGCACAAAAATTTAATATTCAGAAACGCATGCTGGAACGTAAAGTCCAATCGATTACCGCCCTGACGCCAAATGACTACATTACTCACGTGCGTTTGTGTCATGCGATGAATTTGTTGGTTACCTCTGAGCAATCTATTACCGATATCGCCTATCTGTGCGGTTTTAACGACAGTAACTACTTTTCCCATCGCTTTAAGCTTTTCTTCGGCATACCGCCGCGCACGGTGCGCAAATATGGTCTCTTCCCGCTGATCAGCCACCGCAGCGCGCTCCAGTCATAGACCGGAGCGCCGTTCATGGTTCAGATAAACAGGTTCTGATACTCGATCAACGCCAGCATCGCCATCGCCTGTCCATAAGGCATGGTGGTACGTTCAATATTGCGATAGTAGTCAAGATCCTTACCCATCCCTGTACCGAAAGAAACATTTGCCAGTTCACCCTGCGGGTTAATCTGCCGCATCACGCCTTCCGCTGCGGCAATCCCCGTCGCGAGAAAACGTTTATCGATATAGCGCAGACGTACCGCTTTCAGAATGCCATACGCAAACCCCGCCGAAGCCGACGATTCCAGATAAGAGTTCGGGTCATCCAGCAGCGTGTGCCATAACCCACTTTCTCTATCCTGCCGCTGCGCCAGAGCCGCTACCTGCCGCGTTAGCTGGCCCAGCAAGAACTCGCGCACCGGGTCGCCTTCCGGCAGGTCGAGCATCTCGATAAAGTCCGGGATGGCCACCGTCACCCAGCTGTTGCCGCGCCCCCAGAGCGCGTTAGCATAGTGATGGCGCCCCTCAAAGTTCCAGCCGTGATACCACAGACCGGTCGGCGCATCGCACAGGTACTGCGAATGCAGTAGGAACTGACGCTTAGCCTCGTCCACCCACCGTGGACGATTGAGCACCAGCCCGGCCTTCGCCAACGGCATCACGCTCATCATCAGCGTATCGTCCCATAGTTGCTGATGATGCGCGAAATTGAAGGTCATATGCTGCAGGCCACCCAGCTCGGTACGCGGCATGTCATGCATCACCCAGTTGGCCCAGATGTCGATGTAACGCCGCCATGGCGAGTGGCCCGTCTCTTCATACAACGCGGCGAGCGTCAGCATTGGCGCCATAGTATTGACGTTTTTGGTCGGCATGCCTTCGCGAAAACGGTCGGTAAACCACTGTTCGATGATTGCCATCCAGCGCGGGTTACGCGTCTGCAGCCAGTATTGCCACAGGCCATACAGACCGATGCCGTGAGTCCATTCCCAGCCGCCCCACCCTTTGGTATCGACCACCCGTCCATCCGCCAGCGTCATGAGAAATGCGCCGTTCTCATCACGAATATTCACCAGCGCGTCAATCAGCTTTTCCGTCATCTGCACCGTCTGTTCCGCGCTAAACTGCAGTTGCTCTCTGTCCATGAAAACCTCTTATTTCATCGGTGTATGTTTGCGCAGCGCGCGTTTGGCGGTGCGCTCGAACTCTTTGGCGGCGTCTTCAGCGCTGATTTTGCCGTAGTCAATCCGCTGGGTCAGATCCAGCCAGTACTGTTCGATCTCCGGGTTTTTAAAGTACGGCGAGACGTAGACGTTATCCGACGGCATGCTCTCCACCAGCTTAAGGCCGGTAATCACCGGATCGTTCGGCTGCGCCATATTGTTTTTCATCACGTATTCCGCCGCCGCTTTACTCACCGGGAAGCCTCTTTCCAGCCCCATCAGCGCGACGCCTTCCGGCTGATTAAACATGTAATCCATCAGCATCGCCGCCTCTTTGGGATGCTTCGTGTTGCGGCTAATGGCGAATATCATCGACGGTTTGATAAATAACCCGGCATCCTTCGCCCCCGGCAGCAGCGGATAGGGACCCACTTCCAGTTTTGCCGGTGGCGCCAGGGTATCTTCATACTTTGCGACTGCCGAACTCATCAGGTTAGAGCCGCCGAATTCACCGTTGATCCACGGCTTCATTTCAAACGGCTGCGCTTTACCAAACGACTGAATATACTTCTGACTTGGCAGGACGTGTTCGTTCACCAGTTTCTGATAGACGTTGACAAATTCCAGCCACTGCGCCTCGTTGTAGGTAAACTCCCCTTTTTCGTTGAGCATCGGCTGGTTGTACTTCTGCACCATCCACGAATTAATGAGTTCCATTGAAGTGGTGACTATAGCCGGATAGTAATTGTCGCCAAGCTTCTCTTTAAAAATCTTTCCGGCGGCGTACAGCTCATCCCAGGTTTTCGGATAGGCAAGCCCGACCTTTTTCCAGGTTTCGGTGTTGTAGTAGAGAATGGGCGCCACCAGCGAAACGGGCAGCCCCTGCACTTTGCCGTTCACCGTCACGGTCCCCAGCTTGCCCGCGTAGTTTTCCAGCCCGACCTCTTTGCTGAGCTGATTGAGATCGTAAAAGCCATCACCGGATCGTGAGAACACCTGTATCCAGCTCCAGTCAAGCTGCATGACATCCGGTTCATTTTTCCCTGCTATCTGGGTGGAGAGGCGTGAAACGAAACCATCCCAGCCGGTATATTCAGCCTTCACCTTAATGTTGGGATGCGCCTGCTCAAAGGCGCGAATGGTTTTCAGGGTATTCTGGTGACGCGAGTTCGCCCCCCACCAGGAGACGCGCAGGGTTACGCTGTCGCTATCTTCCGCCATTGCCGGCGCAATGCAAAATATGCCGCCGCAGGCCAGCAGCAACGAGAGTGCTATTTTTTTCATCATAAATGTCCTGTCAGCAGTGCGGAGACATCCGCCAGGTAAACGGCAGGTAATCCCTCGCGATCGGAGGTATAAAGTACGTGGCGCAGATCCGGGCTAAACGACGGGTGTGGATGACTTGCCTGACACTGGCCGTCAATCACTCGCCATGAGGTATCGTGGCGAACAATCCGCCGCGTTTGCTTCTCGCCCGGCGCAAACAGATAGAGCCAGGGGTCTGTCAACGCCGCATAACCGCCCTCGTCGGTGAGATCCACCGGCGTTCCGCAGCCGTCGCCCACCAGCAGCGAGCCATCAAAATTGCTCATCAGATGTGAACAAGCGGGCATCGGCATGACTTTTTCGCGCTGCGTGCTGCCCGCCAACGTCTGGCAGATATGGCGCTGATGCGTCTCTTTATGCAGGGAGACGAAAATAATGCGCGAACCGTCCGGCACCCAGAACTCATGGGTAAAGGTTTCCTCTTCGTCCTGGCTCACCGGCGCGGAAAGCCCCGTCTGGCGCTGATGCAACCAGATACGGTTGCGAATCAGATCGTGCGGTCCTTCATGACAGTACATGATGGTATCGATATCGCCGGGGCGAAAGCCGGGGTGTCCTAACCAGCGCGGCTCTTCAAACAGTTGTTCGCTGCGACCGGAAGCAAGGTCGATCACTTCACAGCGGGTGGTCGGGTTCATATGATACTGTCGCTGGAAATCACTCCAGTCGTGCAACGGCAGGTAACTTTCCGCCGACAGCGACATGCCGATCATTTTTCGGCCACTGCTGTCGGGCGCCCAGGCACTGGTGCTTACCCACTGGGCAGGCAGTTGGTACAGTACCTGTTCCTGCAAGGTATCCAGCTCTACACGCACGATTTGCCGGTTGTGGCGCATAAAGATCAGCGCGCTATCGTCATCAGTGATAAACCCGTCAAAGCTATTATCGCCAGCCCCATCGGTGAGCTGGCGCAGCGTGCTCTGCTCAAGATCGAGCAGCCAGTAGTTCCAGTTGCCCTGTTCAACGCCGCCAATCAGCAGCTGTGTTCCTCCCTGTAAAAAGCACTTTTGATAGAAATAGTTGCGATGAAAAATGCGCCCCAGTGGCGTTAAGCGCATAACGCGAACGCCGGTCACCGGATCGATTTCGGTGGTAAAAGTAAGCGGAGTGATATCACCCTTGGCCATAGTTTCCTCAATATCAGGCGTGGACGATGGGCTGACAGCTCAGAATGTCAGCGCGTCTGTGAAGCAGTCCTCCCAGACGCAGACATCAGCATGCCAACGGCGTCAGGAAATAACCTTTGAAATAAGGACAAAATACGGCGACGAGTGACGCATTAATCAAGGTTGCAGCGTTATCATTAATAATCACAGGAATGCTCACATTCTTAAGCGATTAAACCCCATTCTTTGTATTTCCGACAAAAACAGGGTTGTGGCTGGTTATTTTATAAAGGTTTTAATGACGTCATAGATGATTAACTGTTCCGACACAGCTATCCACAAGAGTGAATAATATGAGGCTAACGTCTACTGCATCTATTCTGGCGATATTGCTCTCCACGGCAATATCACCGGCATGGGCCGTTAAGTTTGAACAACAGCAAGATAAATATCTTATTGATAATGGCAAATTGAAAATCACCCTTGCAGCATCGGGAAATATCACCCGCCTGGAGATGGGCAGTAATAATCTGCTGGCACATTTATCTGGCACCCAGCGCGACCCTGATAAAATTCGCAGCGGTTACCTTGATTATCACTCAGGGCGCGTTACGCCATTTATTGCCGACAAATTTACGCTCATTGAAAATACTCCGCAGCGGCTGCACATCATGTTTCAGGGAGAAAACCCAGAAAAGCTAGCGCTGGAATATCACTATATTATTCCGCAAGGCAGCAGTGGCTTTTATAGCTACGTCGTGGCGGAAAATAAAACACCCAAACCGGTATTAATCAGTGAGCTTAGGGTGGTATATCGCTTTGACCCTCTGCGCCTGAATCATCTGTTTAACGGCCAGCGCGATGGTATTCCTTTGCTGTATAGCGCATTAGAAAAGTTACCCAAAATCCAGGATGAAACCTGGCGTTTACCCTCTGGTGATGTCTATAGCAAGTATGATTTCGCCGGCTATCAGCGACAGCTGCCTTTCTGGGGAGTCTATGGCGATGGGCTCGGCGCATGGCTGATTCCCGCCTCACCGGAGTACTTTTCCGGCGACAGCAACAAGCAAGAGTTGCTGGTTCATCAGGATGCCATCGTCCTCAACTACCTGACCGGCGCGCACCTTGGCTCTCCCGATATGATTGCGCCGCCGGGCTGGCAGAAGCTATACGGCCCATGGTTTATGTACTTCAATCAGGGCGATGCCGAAACGCTGAAACAGGACGTCCAGCGTCAGGCGCTAGCCGAACAGCGCGCCTGGCCCTACACGTGGGTGAAAGACGACCGCTATAGCACCCAACGCGCTGAAGTGCTTGGCCGAGTGCTCTCGCCGACAAAGGTCAATGTCACCCTCAGTTCCTCGCTCACCGAGCCGACCGATGTCCAGACCCTGGGATATGCCTGGAGCAGCACCAGCGACGCGCAGGGCCGAATCGCCTTCAACAACGTGGTAAAAGGCCAGTATCGGCTTGATGTTTATGCCAGCGAAGGCCAGCGCCCCGGGCTGCTGTACAGCACTACGGTCAACATTCAGGATGATGTCACGGTGCTGGCTGACATTACGCTGCCGCCCTTCGTCGCGCCGCTGTGGTCCATCGGCCAGTCCGACCGTTCAGCCAGCGAGTTCCGCTTCGGCAATGCTCCGCGAGGCTGGCAGTGGCAGCATCGCGTCCCCGCCAGTCTGACGTTCGATATCGGACGCAGCGACCCGCATCAGGACTGGTATTACGCGCAGACCCAGCCCGGCGATTGGTCGATTCGCTTTAGCGATACCGCCGATCGTCAGCCCCGTTATTTAAACGTCGCGTTCGCCGCCGTCAGTAACTTCGGTATGGACCACCCAACCAAACCCGTCATGCAGGTGTTGTTAAATAATAAAGCCATTAAAACGCTGGCATACGAAAACGATAAGGCTATTTACCGTGGCGCAACCCGTAGCGGTAAATACCATAACGAAAAAATAGAACTGCCCGCGGACAAGATGGTTAATGGCAATAATACCGTCACCTTCCGACTCCAGGGCGGAGAATTTATGTACGACTTTATCTCGTGGTCTAAAAAATAAGAGGAAAAATATGTTATCTCGTAAATACCTTATGGCAGGATGCGTCTTATTAGTTAGCCAGGTTGCACTGGCAGAGGAAGGTTCATCACCGATTAAAGCACTAAGTCTGGATTATCGACACGAATATCGAACGCGCGACCGGACGCATTATGACAAGTTGAACATGTCAGCGGCCCTGCCGAATAACTTTAACTTCTCAATAGAAACAAAATATAAAACAGGTGGCAAAGACACCAAAGACAAGATGTTTTCTGATCCGGTGATCAATGCGGTCGAGCTTACTCTTTCCCGCGCTTTTATATTTGACAACTTCAAGATATCACCGTTAATTCAACCAGAATTCAATAACGAACGTACCGAATGGAAATTTGGTTTCGTGCCCTGGTATACTTTTAATGAAAACTGGGCCATCGGCGGGATGTACCGTTTTGAAATGACCGATTACGCCAACGATCCCGACTGCGGCTATAATGGTGATAAATCCTGTAGCACCAACAAACACCGTACGGTCAACCGTGGCGATATCTATTTGCGCTACACCTGGGACCGATTCTCCACCACTTATAAATTTATCTATAAGCACGGCGATGAAATATTATGGGGCAATCAGCACTATGACTATGAGCAGGAGTGGCAATTCGACTACTTGCTGGGTGATAAAAAAGAGTGGAAACCGTACGTCACTTTCGGCGATATAGGGCGCTCGTCGAAGTCCACCGAACGCCAGTTCCGTCTGCGTATGGGGGTGGTCTACACCTTTAAATAATCCGTTTTCGCGATAGCGCCAGGCGGCGCTATCGCACTGCTTCCGTTCTACATGCCACGTTAGCGTTTACTTTTGCAATCGTCTGTTTTGGGGCCAGCCATCGGCCCCGTTTTTTTAATTCAGCATATTACGAATCACGTAATGCAAAATACCGTCGTTCTGGTAGTAAGTGAGCTCGGTCGCCGTATCGATACGGCAGCGGCACAGCACGGTTTGCTGCTGACCATCTGCACGAGTTAGCACGACAGGGATCGTTGCCCCCGGCTTCAGTTGCTGTAGCCCGGCGATATCGATCCGTTCCTCGCCGGTGAGCTGCAGCGTTTTGCGGCTTTGGCCCTGTGGGAATTCCAGCGGCAGAATGCCCATACCGATGAGGTTGGAACGATGGATACGTTCAAACGACTCGGCAATCACCACCCGTACGCCGAGCAGACGCGGGCCTTTCGCCGCCCAGTCGCGGCTGGAACCCGAGCCATACTCTTTACCCGCAATCACCGCCAGCGGCGTTCCCTGCGCCTGATAGTGCATCGCCGCATCGTAGATGGACATCACCTCATCTCCAGGCAGCAGGCGGGTCATGCCCCCTTCCACGCCGGGCACCATCTCGTTACGGATACGAATATTGGCGAAGGTGCCGCGCATCATCACCAGATGGTTGCCGCGACGGGAACCGTAGGAGTTAAAGTCGCGGGTGGCGACGCCATTTTCCTGTAAATAGCGCCCTGCCGGGCTGTCCGCCTTGATGCTCCCTGCCGGGGAAATATGGTCGGTGGTGACTGAATCGCCAAGCATCGCCAGCACGCGC
Source organism: Kluyvera sp. (assembly GCF_965301105.1). NCBI lineage: Bacteria > Pseudomonadati > Pseudomonadota > Gammaproteobacteria > Enterobacterales > Enterobacteriaceae > Kluyvera > Kluyvera sp. The sequence continues at coordinate 74,777 of NZ_CBDKZX010000004.1, read as the reverse complement.
GCGCCCTGGATATCTTTCACCGGTTCCGGCACGACGCCCATCTGGTCAAAAAACGGTGACTGACGAATGTAGGTGGAATCATTCTGCCAGCTGTAGGTGTCCGAGGCTGGCACGCTAATCGCCTGCCACTCAGGTGTGCCGGCAAACACTGCCGCGTACTCTTTGTGGAACATATCGGTCGATACCTGCTGCACCGCGCGCGCAATTTCATCGCTGCCCGGCCAAATATCCTTCAGGTACACCGGTCTCCCCTGACTATCTTCTCCCAGGGGATCCAGCGTCAGATCGACCGTCATATTACCCGCCAGCGCATAGGCAACCACCAGCGGCGGCGAAGCCAGCCAGTTCGTTTTAACCAGCGGATGAATACGCCCTTCAAAGTTACGGTTACCGGACAGCACCGCGCCAACGGTCAGATCGCCTTGTTTAATCGCGCTTTCAATCGGATCAGGCAAGGGTCCCGAGTTACCAATACAGGTGGTACAGCCATAACCAACCAGGTTAAAGCCCAACTGGTCAAGGTATGGCGTCAACCCGGCATAGGCCAGGTATTCCGACACCACCTTCGACCCCGGTGCCAGCGACGCTTTCACCCATGGCTTCGGCTTCAACCCGCGCGCAACGGCATTTTTTGCCAGCAGCCCGGCGGCCATCAGCACACTCGGGTTTGACGTGTTGGTACACGAGGTAATCGCAGCAATCACCACCGCCCCTTCCGGTAACGCATACTGCTCGCCGTTGAGGCTAAAGGCGACGGCCGGCTTTGCTTTACCCGCGCCATTCACTTCCAGTTCAGTGGTGGCGTTAAACGCTTTCGGCACGTTGCCCAGCGCGACGCGGTCCTGCGGGCGTTTCGGCCCGGCGAGGCTCGCCTCTACATCGCCCATGTCCAACGCCAGCGTTTGGCTGAATACCGGCTCATCGCCAGTGTGCCGCCACATGCCCTGCGCTTTGGCGTAGGCCTCCACCAGCGCGACCTGTGCATCGCTGCGTCCGCTCAGGCGCATGTAAGAGAGCGTGACGTCATCAATAGGGAAGAAACCGCAGGTTGCCCCGTATTCCGGAGCCATATTGGCGATAGTGGCGCGGTCAGCCAACGGCAGCGAATCCAGACCGTCGCCGTAGAATTCAACAAATTTCCCCACCACGCCAAGCTGGCGCAACATTTGGGTGACGGTGAGCACGAGGTCGGTGGCGGTAATTCCTTCACGCAGCTTGCCGGTCAGCTTGAAGCCAACGACATCGGGAATCAGCATGGAGACCGGCTGTCCGAGCATTGCCGCTTCCGCTTCAATACCGCCAACGCCCCACCCCAGCACGCCCAGGCCGTTAATCATAGTGGTATGGGAATCGGTACCGACCAGGGTGTCTGGATAGGCCACCCATTCATTGCCCTGCAATTCGCTCCACACCGCTTGCCCCAGGTACTCAAGGTTGACCTGATGGCAAATACCGGTGCCAGGTGGCACTACGCGGAAGCGGCTGAACGCCTGCTGCCCCCAGCGTAAGAAGGTGTAACGTTCGTGGTTGCGCGACATTTCAAGGCGCACATTTTCCTCGAACGCATCATCATCGCCAAAGCGATCTACGGTGACCGAGTGGTCAATCACCAAATCCACCGGCGACAAGGGGTTCACCTTATGGGTATCGCCGCCGAGGCGCTTCACAGCCTCGCGCATGGCAGCCAGGTCCACCACTGCCGGTACACCGGTAAAATCCTGCATCAGCACACGAGCGGGACGATAGGCTATCTCCCGGTCGGCATGGGCGTTTTTCAGCCAACCGGCCAGCGCCTGGATGTCGTCGGCAGTCACCGAGTCGTCATCCTGCCAGCGCAGAAGATTTTCCAGTAAAACTTTGAGTGATTTCGGCAGGCGGTCAATATCGCCAAGGGTCTTTGCGGCCAGCGCTAAGCTGTAGTAGCGGTAGGTTTTATTGTCGACCTGTAGCGTTTCCTTGCAGGCCTCTCGTAGGGTTGACGACATAGCTCCTCCTTAAATGACGGGAATTGCAGCACTCTGACACTCCTCAGAGCCTCTATTAAAGATAACACAACGACCCGAACACGCCGGAAAAGGGCTCAGATTGATAAATGCATCAACGCTTTATTAAAAAAGAGACGAAGGGAAATAAATAGCAGGAGAAGGATTTTCGGGATATATCGGTAGGGGAAGAAAGATGGACAATAACCCTGGAGTTACTGTTTCTTATTCTCATCCTGATTGAACAGTTCGATAAACTCTTTTTGCTCAGGCGTCAATTTCCACTCGTCCGGGACATTGACCTTATTATTATTCTCAACGGGTTTCTTTACCGCCGGCGCGCGGGGCTTCGCCGGTTTAACACGTTCAGACGTCAGCATGTTTAGCCCCAGAACTTCCAGATCAGCAGTGCGACAGCAATCCAGAACAGCGCGGAACCCAGGAATACGCTCAGCCATGCTTTGCGCTTCATGCCCGGTTCTTTATTTTCTGACGCCATTACATGCCTCTCGCAATCGATATTACTTATCATTTTCACACCAATTAATTGTTACAACTAATCATCATTGAGATAAATCCTAAGTAAATTTTAAGCAAAAATCCAGCGATTTTACGAATGCTGAGGGGAGATTTATTTATTCTTTTGACGGTGAAGGAATATTTGAGTAGAGAAGTTTGCTTAACGTTAAATTTATTTCTACTTTTGCTGCAATGTTGCCAATAGAAACAATTCTTAATCACGGCAATGAGCCGATGTGGGGAAAAAAATCAGGGGCTGGGGGGGGGTAATATAAGCCTTTTCGCCCCCGATGCCCGGGGGCGGATAATCATGGAAGATTACTTTTCCGGTAGCTTAATATCTTTGAACATGGCTTCAATGTCTTCATTAGAGCGTAGCGCTACCGCGGTGTCGACCACGTCGCGGGTCAAATGTGGGGCGAAGCGCTGAATGAAATCGTACATGTAGCTACGTAAGAAGGTGCTGCGGCGGAAGCCAATCTTCGTCGTGCTGTGGCTGAAAATACCGTCAGCATCGAGCTTAACCAGATCCGGGTCGGAGATAGGATCAACCGCCATGCTGGCAATCACCCCTACCCCAAGCCCCAGCCGCACGTAAGTTTTAATGACATCGGCATCGGTGGCGGTAAAAACAATACGCGGCGTCAGGCCTGCGCGATTAAACGCGGTGTCCAGTTCGGAGCGCCCGGTAAAGCCAAAGGTGTAGGTTACCAGCGGATACTGCGCCAACTCTTCAATCGTTACCGACGTTTTGGATGCCAGCGGATGCTCCGGCGTCACCACAATCGAGCGGTTCCAGTGGTAGCAAGGCAGCATCACCAGATCGTCATACAGGTGCAGCGCTTCAGTGGCAATGGCGAAGTCGGCGTTGCCTTTGGAGACCGCCTCGGCAATCTGGGTTGGCGAGCCCTGATGCATATGCAGCGACACCCGCGGATAACGTTCAATAAAGCCTTTAATCACGCCCGGTAAGGCGTAACGCGCCTGCGTGTGAGTCGTGGCGACGTACAGCGAGCCTTTATCCGGCCAGGTATGTTCGCCCGCCACAGATTTGATGGCGTCGACTTTCGACAGAACTTCCCGCGCAATACGGATAATTTCCTGACCTGCCGGAGTGACCTGCGTCAGATGCTTGCCGCTGCGGGCGAAAATCTGAATACCCAGCTCATCCTCCAGCATTCTGACCTGCTTACTGATGCCCGGCTGCGAGGTGTAAAGTCCTTCAGCGGTAGAGGAGACATTAAGGTTGTGATTGACCACCTCAACGATATAGCGGAGCTGCTGTAATTTCATGCGGTTGTATCCAGTCTGTACTCAGAAAGCGCTCATAAAGACGATTTAATCATAAGAAATGCATCTGCTATAACCACTATATCATTTATAGCAAGTGTGTATAGATGGAAACAAAAAATAATAACGAGGTTATAAAAAAGGGCCGCTATGCGGCCCTTTGTGAAGTTTTTGCGTGGAACGTTACTTTTTCGCTTCGACCCATTTACCGTCAACGAAGAACGCTGACCAGCCTGTCGCTTTACCGTCTTTTTCAGAGGCGACGTACTGCTGTTTAGTCTTACGGCTGAAACGTACCATCGTTTTATTACCGGCAGGATCCTGCTGCGGCGCATCGGCCAGATAACGCAGTTTCTCCGGCAGACGGTCGCGGAAGCGGTACAGCTCTTCCACCAGCGGCGCACGCGTTTCACGCGATTTCGGGAAAGTGTTAGCGGCCAGGAATACCCCGGCAGCGCCGTCACGCAGCACGAAATAAGCGTCAGACTTCTCGCACGGCAGCTCCGGCAGCGGCACCGGATCTTCCTTCGGCGGCGCGACTTCACCGTTACGCAGAATTTTACGCGTGTTCTTACACTCGTCGTTGGTGCAGGCCATGTACTTGCCGAAACGTCCCATTTTCAGGTGCATTTCGGAGCCACATTTCTCACACTCAACGATCGGGCCGTCATAGCCTTTGATGCGGAACTCGCCCTCTTCAATCTCGTAGCCGTCGCAGGTCGGGTTGTTACCGCAGACGTGCAGTTTGCGCTTCGGATCGATCAGGTAGCTGTCCATCGCCGTGCCGCATTTCTGGCAACGACGTTTGGCGCGCAGCGCGTTGGTTTCGGCATCGTCGCCTTCCAGCACGTTCAGCACTTCGTTTTCCGGCACCAGGTTGATGGTGGTTTTGCAGCGTTCTTTCGGCGACAGCGCGTAGCCGGAACAGCCGAGGAACACGCCGGTACTGGCGGTACGGATACCCATCTTGCGTCCGCAGGTCGGGCAATCAATGCTGGTCAGCACCATCTGGTTCGGCTGCATGCCGCCCTCTTCCGGCGCTTTCTCAGCGGTTTCCAGCTGCTTGGTGAAATCACCAAAGAACAAGTCCAGAACCTGCTTCCACTCGGCTTCGTGATTCGCCACGCGATCGAGGTGGTCTTCCATCTGCGCGGTGAAATCGTAATTCATCAAATCGCGGAAGTTCTCTTCCAGACGGTCGGTGACGATTTCGCCCATTTTTTCGGCATAGAAACGACGGTTTTCAGTGCGTACGTAGCCGCGATCCTGAATGGTCGAAATAATCGACGCATAGGTCGACGGACGGCCAATACCGCGTTTTTCCAGCTCTTTCACCAGAGACGCTTCGCTAAAGCGCGCAGGCGGCTTGGTGAAGTGCTGGGCTGGCGTCAGTTCAACCAGGCTGAGCTTGTCGCCCTGGTTGACCATCGGCAGCGTGCGGTCTTCATCGCCTTTGCGCAGCGCTGGCATCACTTTAGTCCAGCCGTCAAAGCGCAGGGTACGACCGCGCGCTTTGAGCTTGAAGTCGCCCGCTTTCACGGTCAACGTGGTGGAGTCGTACTGCGCCGGCGTCATCTGACAGGCTACGAACTGGCGCCAGATCAGCTGGTACAGCTTCTGTGCGTCCGCTTCCATATCTTTTAACGCTTCCGCCTGCACGGCAACGTCGGAAGGACGAATCGCTTCGTGCGCTTCCTGCGAGTTCTCTTTGCTGGCGTACTGATTCGGATTTTCCGGCAGGTATTTCTTGCCAAAATTATCGCTAATATAGCCGCGAACCATGTTCACTGCGTCCTGACTCAGGTTGGTGGAGTCGGTACGCATATAGGTGATGTAGCCCGCCTCATACAGACGCTGCGCCATCATCATGGTTTTCTTCACACCGAAGCCCAGACGCGTGCTGGCAGCCTGCTGCAACGTTGAAGTAATGAACGGCGCGCCCGGCTTGCTGCTGGTCGGCTTATCTTCACGCTCCAGCACGCTGTAGCTGGCTTTTTCCAACAGGCTGACCGCCGCCATGGTTTCGTCGCGGTTAACCGGACGGAACGGCTTGTCGCCCTGATGGGTGACTTCCAGCGCCAGAGCATCGCCGCCAGGCGTAGTGGTATTCGCGTCAACTTCCCAGAATTCTTCTGGAACGAAGGCTTTGATTTCACGCTCACGCTCAACCACCAGACGCACGGCAACGGACTGCACGCGACCTGCAGACAAACCGCGAGCGATTTTTTTCCACAGCAGCGGCGAAACCATGTACCCCACGACGCGGTCCATAAAGCGACGCGCCTGCTGAGCGTTAACACGATCAATATTCAGTTCGCCCGGCTTTTCAAACGCCTGGCGAATCGCATTCTTGGTAATTTCGTTAAACACCACGCGGCTATAGCGCGTTTCATCACCGCCGATCACTTCCCGCAGGTGCCATGCAATGGCCTCCCCTTCGCGGTCAAGGTCGGTTGCGAGATAGATGTGGTCTGCTTTTTCAGCAAGCTGCTTCAGCTCGTTAACGACTTTTTCTTTCCCTGGCAGCACTTCATATTGTGCATCCCAGTTATGCCATGGGTTAACACCCATGCGGTTGACAAGCGCGCTACGTTCATCCTTTTTAGGCTTTTTAGCCCTTTTGGTGGAGGTAGAGTCTGCGCTCTTTTTGCTGGCTGAGCCACTGGTCGGCAAATCGCGGATATGACCCACGCTGGACTTAACCACGTAGTCATTACCCAGATACTTATTGATCGTTTTGGCTTTTGCCGGGGACTCAACGATAACGAGAGCTTTACCCATATTCACCTTTACCTAATTTGATTCTTCCAGGAATACATCGCACATGTTCCACGTTCCACTGGCGACAAGCCTTGTATGTTGCGGCAACGCCAATGGATATCAACCCTTTACTGACCGGCTTTTGATGTAAGCACGCAGATGGCTGAGTTCACAGACTTTTTTTCGTCAGGAGCTATAGCACGAAGAATATTCGGTCGAATGTCAAGCAAATCTGTTGCCAGATTGCCGAAAGCGTCACACTGTACCTGATAAAATTCGTTACGCAACTTTATTAGCATGCAAACACCAATCATGCCAACTCTGCGGTAAAATCGTTACCCCTGGTAAACGTCGGGAATATTTGCCCACGACGGGCGCCCGGCGTAAACTAGCGCGAGAATTTTGAGGAGTTGAATATGTCAAATAATAGCCAACCTATCGATCGCCAGACGCTGCTGATTGAAGCCAACCGCCTTATTCGCGAACATGAAGATACTTTAGCCGGCATTGAAGCTACCGGCGTTGAGCAACGCAACGGCGTGCTGGTCTTCAGCGGCGAGTACTTCCTGGATGAACAGGGCCTGCCTACGCCGAAAAGCACGGCGGTGTTTAATATGTTCAAGTATCTCGCACACGAGCTGTCTGAAAAATATCACCTGGTTGACTGAGCTTAAGGCTGTCACCTGAGCCAAAAGAAAACGCCCGGTAAACGACGTTTACCGGGCGTGATTATTTTGAGGCCTGATGGCTTAAAGCATCGGTTTTTGCCCGCGCTGCCACCAGCGCATCATCAGACGATCCGCGCTTTCCGCGGCGCTGCCGGTAAAGCGGTCCATCATTTTCTTACGTCGCGTGTAGCGAACGTTGACCACTTCGTGATCGGCCATCAGCCCCAGCAGCAGTTCATCGCTGGTACCCACTTCATCAACCAGCCCTTTTTCCTGCGCTTGCGAGCCATACCAGTGCTCACCGGTCGCGACCTGTTCGATATCCAGCGTCGGACGCATCGTCTTCACAAAATCTTTAAACAGATGATGGGTTTCGTTCAGCTCTTCGCGGAATTTCTGTCGCCCTTCGTCGGTGTTCTCGCCCAGCAGCGTCAGCGTACGCTTGTACTGACCCGCAGTGTGCAGCTCAACGTCGATATCTTTATTTTTCAGGAAACGGTTGAGGTTTGGGATCTGCGCGACCACGCCAATCGAACCGAGAATAGCGAACGGCGCCGCGACGATTTTATTCGCCACGCAGGCCATCATGTAGCCGCCGCTGGCCGCGACTTTATCGACTGCGACCGTCAGCGGGATCTGCTTATCGCGAATACGCTGGAGCTGGGAGGCCGCCAGCCCGTAACCGTGCACCACGCCGCCAGGGCTCTCAAGACGCAGCACCACCTGATCCTGCGGTGTGGCGACCGTGAGCACGGCGGTAATCTCTTCACGCAACGAGGCAACTTCGTGGGCATCCATGCTGCCTTTAAAATCCAGCACCCACGCGCGCGGTTTGCCGGAGACGGCGCTTTCGCCCTGCTTCGCTTTGGCCTTTGCCGCCTTTGCTTCTTGCTTCAGTTTTTTCTTTTGCGCTTTATGCCACAGCTTCTGCTGCGGCCCGTCGAGCAGCGCCACGGCTAAATCTTCCTGCATGTCCTTGTGCTGCTCGCTTAAGTTGGTGATCCGCAGTTCGCCCCGCTGCCGCTTGCGCGACGTCAGATTGACAATCAGCACGGCAATGACGGCAATAGCGACGACAACCGTCACGATCTTCGCGAGAAATAGACCATATTGAAAAAGTAATTCCACACATCCACCTTGTACAAAAATCACATAATCTGTCGCTCAGTGTACAACACCGCGTCCGGTACGTCTCGACTGGAGTATCAGCCCCCGAGGCCGCTTCCAGATGATTTTTTTGCAAATGAAATCATTGCAAATTGTTAATTAGACGTTGTCTCTCCGGTGCGCCGATTGAAATAGCGAAGAGATTCAGGCATAAAGCCCAAAAGCGATGAAAAGTACATAAAATATGGCCGCCAAAGGCCATAGAGGAGCTACCGTGCACTATCAACCCCAGCTCGACTTGTTGCAGAATCGTATCATCCTGGTCACCGGCGCCAGCGACGGTATCGGGCGAGAAGCCGCTATCACCTACGCGCGCTATGGCGCCAGTGTCATTTTATTAGGTCGTAGTGACGAAAAATTACGTTCAGTTGCGCAAGAAATCAGCAATATCAGTGAATTACCGGTCCGTTGGTATACGCTGGATCTGCTAACCTGTACCCCACAAGCCTGCCAGCAGGTCGCGCAGCAAATCAGCCTGCACTACCCGCGTCTTGATGGCGTGTTGCATAACGCCGGACTGTTGGGGGACGTGGTCCCCATGAGCGAGCAGGATCCGCAGGTCTGGCAGCAGGTGATGCAGGTTAACGTCAACGGCACCTTTATGTTGACCCAAGCGCTGCTGCCATTGCTGCTGCAATCGGATGCCGGTTCGCTGGTTTTCACCTCCTCCAGCGTGGGCCGTCAGGGGCGTGCAAACTGGGGGGCCTATGCGGTGTCGAAATTTGCCACCGAAGGCATGATGCAGGTGCTGGCCGAAGAGTATCAGGGGCAGTTGCGCGTTAACTGTATTAACCCCGGCGGCACGCGAACCAAAATGCGCGCCAGCGCCTTCCCGACGGAAGATGCGCTGAAGCTCAAAACCCCTGCCGATATCATGCCGCTTTATCTGTGGCTGATGGGCGATGATAGCCGCCGGAAAACCGGTATGACTTTTGATGCCCAACCCGGGCGTAAACCAGGAATTGCCCAATGAGTGATGAACGTTACCGCGAACGCCAGCAACGCGTGAAAGAGCGCGTCGCCGCCCGTGTCGCTGCCGCCCAGGACACACGAGGGATCGTGATTGTGTTTACCGGCAACGGGAAAGGCAAAACGACCGCCGCCTTTGGTACCGCCACCCGTGCGGTCGGCCACGGCCATAACGTCGGGGTGATTCAGTTTATTAAAGGCACCTGGCCGAACGGTGAACGTAACCTGCTCGAACCGCTGGGCGTTGAGTTTCAGGTGATGGCCACCGGGTTTACCTGGGACACTCAGAACCGCGAAAGCGACACGGAAGCCTGCCTCGCCGTATGGCAGCACGCCAAACGGATGCTGGCCGACGAGACGCTGGATATGGTCGTACTCGACGAGTTGACCTACATGGTGGCCTATGACTATCTGCCGCTGGAAGAGGTATTAACGGCGCTGAAAGCGCGACCGCAGCATCAAACGGTGATCATCACTGGCCGCGGTTGCCACCGCGATATCCTCGACTACGCCGATACCGTCAGCGAACTGCGGCCCGTCAAGCATGCGTTTGAAGCCGGGATTAAGGCGCAGATTGGGATTGATTACTAAGCTGCGTTAGCCTGTCGAGCAGCGCGGCGTTGAGCGGCAGGCACAGGCAATCTTCGCCCTGTGCCAGAGTACTTTCCGCTAAATTCTGTCGCGAAATAAAGCGTTTACGGTACTCGGTTGGCGTCAGCCCACAGTACTTATTAAAGGCGGCAATCAGCGCCTTATGTTCCTGAAAACCACAGCTGTGGCTGATGTCGGTGATCGGCGTGCGGGTGTCACGTAGCAGGGTGCGGGCTTTGTTCAGCCGCACCAGCGTCAGATATTCTTTGAAATTGTGTCGACTGACCTTTTTAAACAGCCGGGAAAAGTACGAGTAACTCATGCCGCTATGCTCGGCAACATCGCTCAAGGTCAGCGGCTGGTCGAAGTGCTGATTAATGTAATCAATCCCCTCTTTAATCATCGCGTCTTCCCGCAGCGTACTTTCAGCCCGCTGAGTCGGTTGCCCGGCTGCCACCAGCGCGTCCAGCAGCAGATAGATAGCCGCAAAGCGCTGAAACGGCGCATCGTTGTCGATAATCCGCGCCAGCAACGACTGTAGCCGGGGGTAAACGGCGCTGTCGGCTGGCGTCATAGCGTGGCGATGCGTTCGCCAGTTCAGCAACGGCGCCGGGTGCAGTTCATCAAACAGTCCCGGTGAAAACTGCACGGTCACCAGTTGGCTGCCGTCTTCTTCCGCGCTGAGCGCGTGTACCTCTTCGGCATTGATATACAGCATCTCCCCCGCGTGAAGCGCTACGCTTTGCTGCCCCACCGCCAGCGAAAACCGCCCGCGAAGCACGGTGATAAGCTCCGGCGCCGGATGCCAGTGCGGCTCGCAGTAGCGAACCTCCGCCGCAAAAACGTTGAGTTTCTCCGCGTCAAAGGCTATCAGCTCGTAGCCGCTGGCCGTCTGCCGCCCGGTATGGGCGGCCGGGCGAGGATGCGTTACTGAAAAAGGAAACACGCGCCTTCTCCTGTTATTAGCGGTTAGTCTGTTCCGGCCAACACCGCGTTCAGTTCATCACGCTCGATGTCCAGCGCCAGAAACTCGGTCAGCGCAATCAGCAGACCGCAGAACAGATCGGGCGCCAGGCGAATCAGCTTTTCTCGTACCTGTTCCGCAGGCATCTGGCTTTTTCCGGCAATCAACTGTACGACCCGGGCAAAAGCTTCCGGATGCTGAATCAGCTGTTGCAACGAGTTATCATCGCGGAGCGGCACGTAGCGTGGCGGGCAATCAACCTCAAACGTCGCGCTCAACGGCAGATCGCGGGATGACGCCCCCACATGAAGCTGCCATTCCCCCGGCGTAATAACCCAATCGGCCAGACCCGGATGATAGCAGGCAAGCTCGGCGATCGGCAGTTGCAGGCTGACACGGCGGGTTTCCCCAGCGGCCAATGCGACTTTAGTAAAGCCCTTTAAGGCACGCACTTCACGAATCAGCTCGCCTTTTGGTGCGGAAACATACAGCTGAACGACCTCTTTACCGTCATACGCCCCTACGTTGCGTAAATCAAAGGTGACGGTAAGCGTATCATCTGCCCCGGCATGCGTCGTCGAAAGCGACAGGTTATCATAGGCGAATTGCGTATAGCTTAAGCCAAAACCGAACGGGAACAGCGGGTTCAGGCGACGTTTATCGTAGTAACGATAGCCGACAAACAATCCCTCACCATAATGGTGACGCAGGTTTTCCCCCGGATATTGTAGCCAGGCCGGGGTCTCTTCCAGCGTATTAGGTACCGTCACCGTCAGCTTGCCGCTGGGGTTGCGCAGCCCGAACAAGATTTCCGCCACCGCGCGTCCCATGCCCTGCCCGGCAAAGAAGGTCTCCAGCAGCGCTTTACAGCCGCCCAGCCACGGCATCACGACCGCATCGCTGTTAGCCAGTACCACCACGACATTTGGCTGCACTGAGGCCACCTCGCGAATCAGACGCTCATGGACGGCCAGAATATTGAGATCCTGACGGTCACCGTTTTCGCCATCCTCGCCCACCGCGGTACTGACAAAGATCACCGCCACGTCGGCCTCCTGCGCCACCGCTTTCGCCTGCGTCAGCGCCGCCTCGTCATCGCGCAGGTCGTCAGGCGCGCCAATCGCCCAGCGCACGCTGAAATCATCACCCGCAAGGTCGAAAATTTCGTCCAACGGACGGTCAAGCAGATACGGTACCGTGGTTGCACAGCCGGAGCCCTGAATCACCGGCTCCTGCGCCGGTTTACCTAACACCGCAATACGCGGCGTTTTCTCCGGACGCAGCGGCAGTAACTCGTCGTCATTTTTCAACAATACAATGGATTCCGCCGCCAACTGCTGCGAAAGCGCATGATGCGCCGGGAAATCGGCCTGTGCATTCGGGCGGCGGTGGCGCTGCACTTTATCCAGCAGTTCCAGCATTCGCTGGCAGGCACGATCCACCACCGGCATTGGCACTTCGCCGGATTCAATCGCCGCCAGCAGCGTCTGTTTATCGCGTCGGGTTTCCGGCATCGCCAGATCGTTACCCGCCAGCAGCGATGCGGGACGATCCTTCACCCCGTACCAGTCGGACATCACCAGCCCCTGGTAGCCCCACTCGTCGCGCAGCACCTGGGTCAACAGGAACGGGTCCTGCGACGTTTGCACCCCATTCAGGCGGTTGTAGGAGGACATTACCGTCCACGGCTGCGACTTCGCGATCGCCCGCTGGAACCCTGCAAGATAGATTTCGCGCAGCGCGCGCTCTTCGATAATGGAGTCCATTTCCGTACGACGGTACTCCGAGTTGTTGGCGGCGAAGTGCTTCAGGCTGGCACCGACGCCTTCATTCTGCAGGCCGTTAATTAACGCCGCCGCGATATCGCCGCTGACGACCGGATCTTCGGCGTAGTATTCATAACCACGACCGGCCAGCGGCGTGCGGCGAATGTTGATACCCGGCCCCAACAATATCCCAACGCCCATATGCTGGCACTCGCGCCCCAGCGCCTGGCCCATTTGATAAACCAGATCGATATCCCAGCTACAGGCGAGACTCGAGCCGTTCGGGAAACAGGTGGCTGGCAGCGAGGTGCTGAACAAAGCTTCACTGCCCCCTTTCGCCGCCGACTCTTCAGCGTTAGCCTGGTCCGCGGTTTGGGTGATCACAGAGATAAAATCGTCCATGCTCCATTTTTCGCCACCGTCTATCTGCGCGCTGCTGTAACGCACGCCGTAGGTACCGTCGGTCATGACGATATCGTCAATACCGTGCCGCGGCAGGCTGGCGGTGCGCCACAGGCCGCTGCCGGTAAGCAGCGCCACTTTTTCTTCGGCGCTCATCGCGGCGATAAGGGTTTTAAAATCACGATTCATGTCTCGACTCCCTGAGGTTAAAGCGCGTTCTGCTTGCGCAGACTGATTTTCTGAACGATATCGCGGTAGGTTTTTTCATCGAGTGAATAGCTGGCGACAAAAATAGCGCTTATCGCGAACATGGCGCCGGGGAACAGCGTCATCAGGATATTGATACCGCTTAGCGCGCTGGCGCTAATGCTGGCGGCATCATAGTGGTAATAATCCAGCATCCACCCGGCACAACCGCCGCCAATCGCCATTGCAATTTTGGTAATAAAGTTGAAGAAGCCGTATATCGCGCCTTCGGTACGTACGCCATGATGCCATTCCGCATATTCCACGGTATCCGCAATCATTGACCACATGGCGACGAATCCCATGCCTAAGGTAATACTGAACAGGCACACCCCGGTCATAATTAACCAGATATTATTCCCCGCTACGAAATACTGCATCAGGACGCCCAGCACGCCAATCAATAGCGCCAGCAGGGTCATTTTCTTTTTCCCCATCATGGCGATGATTTTCTCAGAAACGACCGTCCCTAAAATATAAGCGGCCGACTGAATCATAAAGAACGAAGAGGTAAATCCTTCATTGCCAATAATATATTTAATAAAGTAAATGGCGATCGCCATCCACACGGTATAAGCAATATAAAAGAAGACGGTAAACAGCGACAGGTTAATCAAAGGGCCATTGCCCATCACGGCGCGGAACATTTCTTTTAGGGTCGGCGCAGGCGAATCTTCCTCTTCTCCCACGCGTTCTTTGGTCATGCCAAAACAGGCGAGGAACAAGAAGGTCGCCAGCAACGCAAAACAGGAGACGGCAAAAACATAGCCCATCTGTTTGTCATCGAACGGTGAAATCAGGATATCCGCGGTGGTCGAAACAATCAGATAGCCGACGATAGCCAGCACAAAGCGATACACCGACAGCGACGAACGCGAAGCCTCATGCTGGGTTAAGCGGTTGGTCATCGCCGAATATGGGGTGTTTACCGCCGTGTAGGCCAGACAATAAATAGTATAAGAACACAGCGCAAACCAGAATTTCGCTTCGCCGCCCAACGGCAGGAAGCACAGTACCGTCAGCAGCCCAAGCGGAATCGAGCCGTATAATAACCACGGACGGAGTTTGCCGTAACGACTGTGGGTTTTATCAATAGCAAAGCCAATCAGAATATTAAAGATGGCATCCACCACCCGTGCAATAACAAAGATCAGGCTTGCCTGGACCGCGCTGATGCCGAAGATATTGGTATAAAAAAATAATAAAAAAAGCGAAACGAAACCGAAGGATAAATTAGAGGCAAAATCGCCAAAGCCATAGCCTATCTTTTCTTTAACGCCGATAACCACATAGCTTGCCGAGAGTTTTTTCGTTGTTTCCATTTCGGGCTACCTGTTTGAGTAATCTGTGGCATCAGTATATGGCGGGCGCTATTTTATCACTTTGCGTTCTTTGTCTGGGGAATTCCTGTTTTTTGTCTTTATACAGAAGTGTGAATAGAATCACAGGAGAAGAGAAATGCGGGAATAAAGTTCCGGCGGTGGCCCGCCGGAACACAGGTGCTTACCCTTTCGGGTTATTACGCGTGCTGGAACGGCGGTTGCCGTTATTCGCATTATTGCCGGTGGTCGTGTGACGCTTCACGGCGCGACGAATCTGATTCGCCTTCATGCGGCGTCTGTCTTTTTCCACCGCCACTTTTGACGAGGTCTCCGGCGGCAGCTCAACCAGCTCACGCAGGTAGTTGGTTTGCGCCAGGTCCAGCTCGGTCCAGCCGCCGCGCGGCAGCCCTTTCGGCAGCGGAATATCGCCATAGCGAACGCGGATCAGGCGGCTGACCTGCACACCCACCGCTTCCCACAGACGACGGACTTCGCGGTTACGGCCTTCAGTCAGGGTTACGTTGTACCACTGGTTGATGCCTTCGCCACCGCTGAATTTAATGGTTTTGAACGCTGCCGGGCCATCTTCCAACTGCACGCCACGAGAAAGCTGACGCACTTTGTTGTCGTCCACTTCGCCAAAGACACGCACCGCGTACTCACGCTCAACTTCACGACTTGGGTGCATCAGGCGGTTCGCCAGTTCACCGTCGGTGGTAAACAGCAGCAGACCGCAGGTATTCACGTCCAGACGGCCTACGGCAATCCAGCGTGCGCCGCGCAGTTTCGGCAGACGATCAAACACGGTCGGACGCCCTTCCGGGTCGTTGCGAGTACAGAGTTCGCCTTCCGGTTTGTAATAGGCCAGAACACGGCAAATCTGTTCGACAGATTCTTTCACGGAGATCAGATGGCCGTCGATACGAATTTTGAGGCCCGGGATCACTTCAACGCGATCGCCCAGCTTGGCAATTTTGCCATCGACGCTCACGCGGCCCGCTTCAATAATCGTTTCAATTTCACGACGGGAGCCATGGCCAGCACGAGCCAGCACTTTTTGCAGTTTTTCGCTTTTATCGCTCATAGAGCTTCCTTCAGGTGTCGCCTTCACAGGCGTCTTGAGACTTCATTAGCAACGCGGGAGTATGCACCGGGCCGCATAAGCAGGCGGGCAGCGGCGCTTTAATGGCAACGAGGCTACCCACCCAAAATGGTGACCGCACATACTACACGAATTTTAGAAGAAATGGGCAGCTTGTTCCTGGCCTTTTATTGAGGAAGGGGCAAATCGGCGCATGACAGCAGAATAACCCGGCAACTGCCGGGTTCAGGACATCACAGGAACGGCTTCACGTCACCGACGCCTTCGCGCAGCACAACCGGCGAGTCTTCGGTCAGGTCAATCACCGTGGTCGGCTGCTGGCCCAGATAACCACCGTGGATGATCAAATCCACCTGCTTTTCCAGACGGTCTTTAATCTCTTCCGGGTCAGACTCGGTAAATTCACTGCCCGGCAGCATCAATGAGGTGGAGAGCATCGGCTCACCTAAGGTCTCGAGCAGCGCCTGGGCTATCGGGTTAGACGGCACGCGCATGCCAATCGTTTTACGTTTCTCTTGCAGCAGGCGACGCGGCACCTCTTTGGTCCCTTTCAGGATAAAGGTGTAGTTGCCCGGCGTGTTGTTTTTCATCAGACGAAACGCCACGTTGTCGACGTAGGAGTAAGTCGACAACTCGGACAAATCGCGGCACATCAGCGTGAAGTTGTGGCCGTCCGGCAGATGACGGATGCGGCAAATCCGCTCCATCGCGCCTTTGTCTTCAATTTTGCAGCCCAGCGCGTAGCCGGAATCGGTTGGGTAGACGATGACGCCGCCCTTACGCACAATATCAACCGCCTGATTAATCAGACGCGGCTGCGGGTTATCCGGATGGATATAAAAAAACTGACTCATGCTTCCCTCTCAGTTGTATTCTGCGGCTGCTCCCAGCGCTGCCAGACTCCCTCGACGCCTGCGGGTAACCACAGTTTTCGGCCCAGCTCAATCCACGGGCAGGGTTGATGGAAATCCGACCCTTGTGACGCCAGTAAACCGTATTCGCGGGCATAGGTGGCAAGCTGAGCGCGCTCGTGCGGCGCCTGCTGGCACTGGGCAACTTCCATCGCGTCGCCGCCGTGTTCACTAAAGTGTGCCAGCAATCTTTTCAGCCACTTGGCGGACAGATTGTACCGCCCCGGGTGAGCAATAACCGCTACCCCACCCGAATGATGAATGACATCAATAGCTTCCTTTATTGTACACCACTGCGGCGGAACGTAACCGGTTTTCCCACGCGCGAGATATTTTTTGAAGACATCGCCGATATTGCTGGCTTTACCCTGCTCGACCAGGAAACGGGCAAAGTGGCCGCGGGTCACCGCGCCGCCTTCAGCCATTTTCAGCGCGGCTTCCCAGGCGCCGGAAATATGCGCTTTCTCCAGGCGCTCGGCGATCATTTTTCCGCGCAGTTGGCGGCGATCGATCTGTGCATTTAAAAAAGCGGTAAGCGTCGGGTTGGCAATATCGATATTCAGCCCAACGATATGGATTTCATGATTTTCCCACAGCGTAGAAATTTCCACGCCGGTAATCAGCGTGAGCGGCAGCCCGGCGCGGGCAATTTCCGCCTGCGCGCGAGGGATGCCATCCACGGTGTCGTGATCGGTGATAGCGAGCGTCCCCACCCGCATCTCCCCGGCGCGGTGCACCAGTTCTTCCGGTGTCAGGCGGCCATCCGAGGCGATGGTGTGGCTGTGCAGATCGTAAATCACTGCGTAATTGGTATCGCTCAAAACGGCTTCCTTAATACGACTCAGCGTTGTTAGCGGCCTATCATAGCGGGATTACGGGAAATTCTGAAATCAGGGGTTGACTTTGCCCCTTCGAACTAGTTAACTAGTACGCAAGTTCACTTAGTAAGGTATCTGCAAATGACACGTAAAATGATTGCTCTGCACGGCGGTTGGTGGCGTACTTCCCGATAGGGCGGAGTCATCACGTCTGCGTTAAGCATACAGATACCCAGCCCGCCAATGAGCGGGCTTTTTATTAAGCAAAAAAGAGACAGAACAGGCGAGAACAACGATGCAAACACAAAAACCTATGCTCGAGCTTCTGACCAGCGACGCGATTTACCGTGAAAACCCCACCGCACTGTTCCACCAGCTGTGCGGCGCGCGTCCGGCGACGCTGCTGCTTGAATCAGCCGATATTGACAGTAAAAACGACTTAAAAAGCCTGCTGCTGGTCGATAGCGCGCTGCGCATCACCGCACTGGGCGATACCGTCACGCTGCAGGCGCTTTCCGATAACGGTGCCTCCCTGCTGCCGCTGCTCGATGCCGCACTGCCTGCAGGCGTCGAGAACATTCGCCAGCCGAACAGCCGCGTGCTGCGTTTCCCGTCGGTCAGCACGCTGCTGGATGAAGATGCCCGCCTGTGCTCGCTGTCGGTGTTTGACGCCTTCCGCCTGCTGCAAGAGCTGGTCGACGTTCCGCAGGACGAGCGTGAAGCGATGTTCTTCGGCGGCCTGTTCGCTTACGACCTGGTCGCCGGTTTTGAGGATTTACCGCAGCTTGAAAGCGACACGGCCTGCCCGGACTACTGCTTCTATCTGGCCGAAACGCTGCTGGTAATCGACCATCAGACTAAAAACACGCGCATTCAGGCGAGCCTGTTTACCCCGTCTGAAGCAGAGAAAGATCGCCTGCTGCAACGCATCGCGCAGGTACGCCAGCAACTCAATGAACCGCCGACAGCTCTGCCGGTACACACCATTAAAGAGATGCGCTGCGAAACCAATCAAAGCGACGAAGAGTACGGCGACGTGGTGCGCAAAATGCAAAAAGCCATTCGCGCCGGAGAAATTTTCCAGGTGGTGCCGTCTCGCCGCTTCTCGCTGCCGTGCCCTTCCCCGCTGGCAGCCTATGACGTGCTGAAAAAGAGCAACCCAAGCCCGTACATGTTCTTTATGCAGGATAACGACTTCACTCTGTTCGGAGCGTCGCCGGAAAGTTCGCTGAAGTACGATGCCACTAATCGTCAGATTGAGATCTACCCGATTGCCGGCACCCGCCCGCGCGGCCGCCGCGCCGACGGCTCGCTGGATCGTGACCTCGACAGCCGCATTGAGCTGGAGATGCGGACCGACCACAAAGAGCTGTCCGAGCATCTGATGCTGGTTGACCTCGCGCGTAACGATCTGGCCCGCATCTGTACGCCGGGCAGCCGCTACGTGGCCGATCTGACAAAAGTAGACCGTTACTCTTTCGTGATGCACCTCGTCTCGCGCGTAGTTGGCGAGCTGCGTCAGGACCTCGATGTACTGCACGCGTATCGCGCCTGCATGAATATGGGCACCCTCAGCGGCGCACCGAAAGTCCGTGCGATGCAGCTGATTGCCGCCGCCGAAGGTAAACGCCGCGGCAGCTACGGCGGCGCGGTGGGTTACTTTACCGCCCACGGTGACCTCGACACCTGCATCGTTATTCGTTCAGCGTTTGTTGAAAACGGGATCGCCACCGTACAGGCCGGAGCAGGCGTGGTGCTGGATTCTGTCCCGCAGTCTGAAGCCGATGAAACCCGTAATAAAGCGCGTGCAGTTCTGCGCGCCATCGCCACCGCCCATCATGCACAGGAGATTTTCTGATGGCTGACATTCTGCTGCTCGATAATATCGACTCCTTTACGTACAACCTGGCAGATCAGCTGCGCGCAAATGGGCACAACGTGGTGATTTACCGTAACCACGTTCCGGCACAAACCTTAATCGACCGCCTCGGCACCATGGACAACCCGGTGCTGATGC
Organism: Kluyvera sp.; assembly: GCF_965301105.1. Classification (NCBI taxonomy): domain Bacteria; kingdom Pseudomonadati; phylum Pseudomonadota; class Gammaproteobacteria; order Enterobacterales; family Enterobacteriaceae; genus Kluyvera; species Kluyvera sp. Next base: position 55,283 of record NZ_CBDKZX010000004.1, on the reverse strand, counting down.
TCTCTCCCGGCCCGGGAGCCCCCTCTGAAGCGGGCTGCATGCCGGAGCTGCTGACGCGCATGCGCGGCAAGCTGCCCATTATCGGCATCTGTCTTGGCCATCAGGCAATTGTTGAAGCCTACGGCGGCTATGTCGGCCAGGCTGGCGAAATTCTGCATGGTAAAGCCTCCAGCATTGAACACGACGGTCAGGCGATGTTCGACGGCTTAAGCAACCCGCTGCCGGTCGCCCGCTACCACTCGCTGGTAGGCAGCAATATTCCGGCAGGCTTAACCATCAACGCCCACTTCAACGGTATGGTGATGGCGGTCCGGCACGATGCCGATCGCGTTTGCGGTTTCCAGTTCCATCCGGAATCGATCCTCACCACTCAGGGCGCACGCCTGCTGGAGCAAACCCTGGCATGGGCGCTGCAGAAGCTGGAGCAGAGCAACACACTCCAGCCGATTCTGGAAAAACTGTATCAGGCACAAACGCTGAGCCAGCAGGAAAGTCACGTGTTGTTCTCTGCCGTAGTACGCGGTGAAGTGAAGCCAGAGCAGCTGGCCGCCGCGCTGGTGAGCATGAAAATTCGTGGCGAAAGCCCGAACGAAATCGCCGGTGCCGCCACCGCGCTGCTGGAAAACGCCGCGCCGTTCCCACGTCCGGACTACCCGTTTGCCGATATCGTCGGCACCGGCGGCGACGGCAGCAACAGCATCAATATCTCCACTGCCAGCGCTTTTGTCGCCGCCGCATGTGGGCTAAAAGTCGCCAAGCACGGCAACCGCAGCGTCTCCAGCAAATCGGGCTCTTCCGATCTGCTGGCCGCCTTCGGCATCAATCTGGATATGAACGCCGACAAATCGCGTCAGGCGCTGGATGAACTCGGCGTGTGCTTCCTGTTCGCACCGAAATACCACACTGGTTTCCGCCATGCGATGCCGGTTCGCCAACAGCTGAAAACCCGCACCCTGTTCAACGTGCTGGGTCCGTTGATTAACCCGGCACACCCGCCGCTGGCGCTGATTGGCGTTTACAGCCCAGAACTGGTACTGCCGATCGCCGAAACCCTGCGCGTACTGGGTTATGAACGTGCGGCAGTGGTACACAGCGGCGGGATGGATGAAGTCTCGCTCCATGCGCCAACGGTGGTTGCCGAGCTGAATAACGGGGAGATTAAGAGCTACCAGCTTACTGCGGATGACTTCGGCCTCAAGCCTTACCATCAGGCCGAGCTGGCCGGCGGCACCCCGGAAGAAAACCGTGACATTCTGACGCGCTTACTACAAGGTAAAGGTGAAGCTGCGCATGAATCCGCTGTGGCGGTAAACGTCGCCATGTTGATGCGTCTTTACGGTCATGAAGACCTGAAGGCCAACGTCAAGCAAGTGCTGGATGTGCTGCACAGCGGCGCAGCCTACGACCGCGTCACCGCATTAGCGGCAAGAGGATAAAAAATGCAGACCGTATTAGCAAAAATCGTGGCCGATAAAGCGATTTGGGTAGCAGCCCGCAAACAACAACAACCGTTAGCGTCCTTCCAGAACGACGTGCAGCCAAGCCAGCGTAGTTTCTATGACGCGCTGCGCGGCACCCGCACCGCTTTTATTCTGGAATGTAAAAAAGCCTCGCCGTCGAAAGGGGTGATCCGCGATGATTTCGACCCGGCGCGTATTGCCAACGTGTACAAACACTACGCTTCGGCGATTTCGGTTTTAACTGACGAGAAGTATTTCCAGGGCAGCTTCGATTTCCTGCCAATCGTCAGCCAAATCGCGCCGCAGCCGATTCTGTGCAAAGACTTTATCATCGACGCTTACCAGATCTACCTGGCGCGCTTCCATCAGGCGGATGCCTGCCTGCTGATGCTCTCGGTGCTGGACGACGAGCAGTATCGCCAGCTTGCCGCCGTGGCGCACAGTCTGAATATGGGCGTGCTGACTGAAGTGAGCAACGAGGAAGAGCTGGAACGCGCCATTGCGCTGAAGGCCAAAGTCGTCGGCATTAATAACCGCGATCTGCGTGACCTCTCCATCGACCTCAACCGTACCCGCCAGCTGGCGCCGCGTCTGGGGCACGATGTGACGGTTATCAGCGAGTCCGGGATTAACACCAACGCGCAGGTTCGCGAGCTGGCGCACTTCGCCAACGGCTTTCTGATTGGTTCGGCGATGATGTCTCATGATGACCTCAATGCCGCCGTCCGCCGCGTGCTGCTGGGGGAAAATAAAGTCTGTGGGCTGACCCGCGCCCAGGATGCCCAGGCAGCCTATGAGGCCGGCGCGATTTACGGCGGGCTGATTTTCGTTCCCGCGTCGCCGCGTGCGGTCAGCGTGGAGCAGGCCCGTGAGGTGATGGCCGCCGCGCCGCTGAGCTACGTCGGCGTGTTTCGCAATACGCCGCAAGCCGAGGTGATCGCGCTTGCCACCTCGCTATCGCTGAGCGCGGTGCAACTGCACGGTGATGAAGACCAAACCTATATTGACGCTCTGCGTGCGCAATTGCCGGATGGCGTGCAAATCTGGAAAGCGCTGAGCGTGGCCGACACACTGCCGCCGCGCAATCTGAATCATGTCGACAAATATCTATTCGACAATGGTCAGGGCGGCACCGGTCAGCGTTTTGATTGGTCTCTGTTACAAGGTCAGGATCTCAGCAACGTGATGCTGGCCGGTGGGTTAAGCGCAGACAACTGCGTAGACGCAGCCAAAAGCGGCTGCGCCGGGCTGGATTTCAATTCAGGTGTCGAGTCAAAACCGGGTATTAAAGACGCCAGCAAACTGGCCTCGGTATTTCAGACGCTGCGCGCATATTAAGGAGCAATAATGAGTACTTTACTGAACCCCTATTTCGGCGAATTTGGCGGTATGTACGTTCCGCAGATTCTGATGCCGGCCCTGCGCCAGCTGGAAGAAGCGTTTGTTAGCGCGCAGAAAGATCCTGACTTCCAGGCCGAATTTACCGACCTGCTGAAAAACTATGCTGGCCGCCCAACGGCGCTCACTAAGTGCCGCAACCTGACGGCTGGCACCAAAACCACGCTGTACCTCAAGCGTGAAGACCTGCTCCACGGCGGCGCGCACAAAACCAACCAGGTGTTGGGCCAGGCGCTGCTGGCAAAACGAATGGGCAAAACCGAAATCATCGCCGAAACCGGCGCCGGTCAGCACGGCGTGGCTTCTGCGCTTGCCTGTGCCCTGCTCGGCCTGAAGTGCCGTATCTATATGGGCGCTAAAGATATCGAGCGTCAGTCACCGAACGTGTTCCGTATGCGCCTGATGGGCGCGGAAGTCATCGCGGTACACAGTGGTTCCGCGACCCTGAAAGATGCCTGTAACGAAGCGCTGCGCGACTGGTCTGGCAGCTACGAAACAGCGCACTACATGCTCGGTACCGCCGCGGGCCCACACCCATTCCCAACCATCGTGCGTGAGTTCCAACGCATGATCGGTGAAGAGACCAAAGTGCAGGTGCGTGAAAAAGAAGGTCGTCTGCCGGATGCGGTGATTGCCTGCGTTGGCGGCGGCTCCAACGCCATCGGTATGTTCGCCGACTTTATTGACGAGACCAGCGTCGGCCTGATTGGCGTAGAACCGGCCGGTCACGGTATCGAAACCGGCGAGCACGGCGCACCGCTGAAGCATGGCCGCGTGGGCATCTACTTCGGCATGAAATCACCGATGATGCAGACCGACGAAGGCCAGATTGAAGAATCTTACTCGATCTCTGCCGGTCTCGACTTCCCGTCCGTCGGCCCGCAGCACGCCTTCCTCAACAGCATTGGTCGCGCCGAGTACGTGTCGATTACCGATAATGAAGCGCTCGACGCCTTCAAAGAGCTGAGCCGTCACGAAGGGATTATCCCGGCGCTGGAGTCATCCCACGCCCTGGCCCACGCGCTGAAAATGATGCGCGAAAACCCGGAAAAAGAGCAGCTGCTGGTAGTGAACCTGTCCGGCCGCGGCGACAAAGACATCTTTACCGTACACGATATTCTGAAAGCGCGAGGGGAAATCTGATGGAACGCTACGACAACCTGTTTGCCCAACTGAAGGCCCGCAAGGAAGGCGCCTTTGTCCCCTTCGTGACCTTAGGTGACCCGAACCCGGAGCAGTCGCTAAAAATCATTGATGCGCTGATCGAAGGCGGTGCTGACGCCCTGGAGCTGGGCATTCCGTTCTCCGATCCGCTGGCTGACGGTCCAACCATCCAGAACGCGACCCTGCGCGCATTTGCTTCAGGGGTAACGCCAACCCAGTGTTTCGAAATGCTGGCGGCGATTCGCCAGAAATACCCAGCCATCCCTATCGGCTTGCTGATGTATGCAAACCTGGTATTCAACCGTGGTATCGATGAGTTCTACGCAGAATGCGCTCGCGTCGGCGTGGATTCAGTACTGGTTGCTGATGTGCCGGTGGAAGAGTCTGCACCGTTCCGTCAGGCGGCCCTGCGTCACAACGTCGCGCCAATTTTCATCTGCCCGCCAAATGCCGATGATGATTTACTGCGCCAGATTGCCGAACATGGCCGTGGTTACACTTATCTGCTTTCCCGCGCAGGCGTAACGGGCACCGAAACCCGCGCCGCCCTGCCGCTGCACCATCTGGTCGCGAAGCTGGCAGAGTACAACGCCGCACCGCCGCTGCAGGGCTTTGGGATTTCTGCGCCGGATCAGGTTGCGGCATCAATTGATGCCGGAGCCGCCGGGGCCATTTCCGGTTCGGCAATTGTGAAGATCATCGAACGCAACGTCGAGAATCCGCAGGCGATGCTCAATGAACTGAAAAGTTTTGTCCAAAGCATGAAAGCAGCGACAAAAGCAGCGTAACCTCTCAGGCCGCCCGGCATCCTCTGGGCGGCCTTCCAGCTTCCCCCTTTCCATGCTGGCCGACGCCATTCTGTCTGCACACAAAAAACAGGGTTGATATATTAAATGAGAAGCATTATCTTTCTCATTAACGAATAGTTGAGTTAAACACTCAGATATTCGGTACGACATTGCTCACATTGCTTCCAGTATTTTTGCCCGCATCCAATGCGGGCTTTTTTTTAGTCCGACCGCCGTGCCATACAGATATAAACGTACCTGCGACCTGAATGAATCCCCTACTAACAATTGCCTCGCGGAAAAAAACAGAATCGCATAGGATAAAAAAACATCGCCTCGCAGGAGTCCGTCATGTCAGAGTCCCATAACATTCTCGCTTTCGCGCTCGTCTCTCTTGGTATGGCGCTCACGCCAGGGCCCAATATGATCTATCTCATCTCTCGTTCCATCTCTCAGGGGCGAGCGGCCGGGCTGGTCTCTCTTGGTGGCGTGGCGCTTGGCTTTATCTTCTATATGGTCTGTGCCGCTTTCGGCCTGACCGCGCTGATGATGGCCGTTCCCTATGCCTACGACGCGCTGCGCATTGCTGGCGTGCTTTATCTGCTGTGGATGGCATGGCAGTCCGTGCGCCCCGGCGGGCGCTCGCCGTTTCAACTGAAGGAATTACCCCGACACAGCCCTCGCAAGCTGTTCCTGATGGGGTTTCTGACCAACCTGCTCAATCCTAAAATTGCCATCGTCTATCTGTCGCTGCTACCCCAGTTTATCAACCCGGCGCACGGCAGCGTACTGGGGCAATCGTTGTTGCTCGGCATGACGCAGATTGTGATCAGCGTTTCGATAAACGCCATGGTGGCAATCTCGGCAGGAACCATCGCGTTATTTCTGGTGCGCCGTCCGTCTTTTGGCATCATCCAGCGCTGGCTAATGGGGGGCGTTTTGACCGGGCTCGCGGTAAAGATTGCCTCCGAGCGCGGGCCATCATAACGCCCGGTGGAGCAGCATCACTCCACGCCCTTGCAGGGACGTTCAAGCGTTCGTAGAAATTTATTCAGGACCTCTGAGCGAATGATCCGATGACACACCAGGGTGAGTTCGCTCTCCTCCAGCCTGTCGATGATATCGACATAGACGACATTCTCCAGGCTGACCGCCCTCGCGGAAACGGGCAGCAACGCGATGCCGAAGCCGGCGGAAACCAGGCTAAGCACAGTGAGTACGTCGCTCGCATTCTGGATAACATGCGGCTGAAAACCCGCACTATGACAGGCATCATAGAGATATTGCTCCAGGCCTACCCCTTCGGGATCCCGCAAGGAAATCCACTTATCGTCTTTAACGGAAGCCAGCGTCAGCGCCGATGAGCCCGCCAGAGGATGCTGCTTGCCGATCGCCAACACCGTTTTTTCTGTCGTAAAAGCGCGGCGTTGCAGGTCTTCCGGCAGAACCGGAATCGGTGCGCGGATGATGGCCACATCCAGCTGGTTGCTCTGCACGGCGGTGTAGAGATTTTGCACATTGCCCGTCATCATTGAAATTGATATGGCTGGCCACTGCGCGTGCAGTTGGCGCAGACAGGCTGGCAGCTTGCTATCGAGCATCACACTCGACACGCAGCCCAGATTCAGTACCCCCTGCTCGCCTCTGGCCGTCTGCCTGGCATCAACAGCGGCCTGCTCGGCCATGGCGATGGCAATTCTGGCTTTCTTGAGAAATGCGGTGCCGGCAGGCGTCAACGTCAAACGGCGGTTTGCGCGACTAAACAGCGTGACCCCTAAACGCTCCTCCAGGGTTTTAATCTGCTGACTCAGTGCCGGTTGCGCCATATTTAGCCGCTCTGCGGCTCGATGCATGTGGAGTTCTTCAGCCACCACAATGAAATTGCGCATCAGTCGAAATTGCATCACTCACACCCAAAAATTGATAATAAAATTCATATCAAAATAGCATAAATGATGCAATTGATGATCTGTTTCGTTCGAATAAAAATGGAGGTATTGATTAGCAGGAGCAAAACATGAAAAACCAGATTAACGATCTCAGAAGCGCTATCGCATTACTCCAGCGCCACGAGGGCCAGTATATTGAAACCGATCATCCCGTTGATCCCAATGCAGAACTGGCAGGTGTTTACCGTCATATCGGTGCAGGCGGTACGGTAAAACGACCGACCCGCATTGGCCCTGCCATGATGTTCAATAACATTAAAGGCTACCCAAGCTCCCGAATTCTTGTCGGTATGCATGCCAGCCGGGAAAGAGCCGCGCGACTGTTAGGCTGTGAACCCGCAAAGCTCGCGCAGCACGTCGGCCAGGCGGTCAAAGCGCCGATTGCCCCCATCGTCGTTCCGGCCTCGCAGGCGCCCTGCCAGGAACAGGTGTTTTACGCAGACGATCCTGACTTCGATCTGCGTAAACTTCTCCCGGCCCCGACCAACACCCCCATTGATGCAGGCCCGTTCTTCTGTCTTGGGCTGGTGCTGGCAAGCGATCCTGAAGATGCTTCACTGACCGACGTGACCATCCACCGCCTTTGCGTACAGGAGCGCGACGAGCTATCGATGTTTCTTGCTGCCGGTCGCCATATTGAAGTGTTCCGTCAAAAAGCAGAAGCAGCGGGCAAACCGCTACCAGTGACCATCAATATGGGTCTGGATCCGGCTATCTATATTGGCGCGTGTTTTGAAGCCCCTACCACACCGTTTGGTTACAACGAGCTGGGCGTCGCTGGCGCATTACGCCAGCAGCCGGTGGAGCTGGTACAAGGCGTGGCGGTCCAGGAAAAGGCGATTGCCCGCGCGGAGATCATTATTGAAGGCGAGCTGCTGCCCGGCGTTCGTGTCAGAGAAGATCAGCATACCGATAGCGGACACGCTATGCCGGAGTTCCCCGGCTACTGTGGCGAAGCCAACCCCTCGTTACCCGTTATTAAAGTGAAAGCGGTCACCATGCGTCACCAGGCGATTTTACAAACGCTAGTGGGGCCGGGTGAAGAGCACACCACGCTTGCCGGGCTGCCAACGGAAGCCAGCATTCGCAACGCCGTTGAAGAGGCGATTCCCGGTTTTCTGCAAAATGTGTACGCGCATACCGCCGGTGGCGGTAAATTCCTCGGTATTTTGCAGGTGAAAAAACGCCAACCGTCAGATGAAGGACGTCAGGGCCAGGCGGCACTCATTGCGTTAGCCACCTATTCCGAGCTTAAGAACATTATTCTCGTCGATGAAGACGTCGATATTTTCGACAGCGATGACATTCTCTGGGCCATGACCACCCGAATGCAGGGTGATGTCAGCATCACCAATCTGCCGGGACTTCGCGGTCATCAGTTGGATCCGTCTCAAGCGCCGGATTACAGTCACTCCATCCGCGCCAACGGCATCACCTGTAAGACCATATTTGACTGCACCGTTCCATGGGCGCTGAAGTCCCGGTTTGAACGCGCACCGTTTATGGATGTTGATCCCACACCCTGGGCACCTGATCTGTTCACTAAACAGCGGTGACTGCCGCGATGAAGTTTTAGCGTGAAAAAAACTGGCCATATACTGGCCAGTTTTACCAAAGCGCGCGTCACGCTCTATTTCAGAAGCGACAACCGATCAGAAACTGACGCGGATACCCGCCACGCCCTGAATGGGTTCTTCAACATGACTACCCTGACGATAACTGACCTCACCGTACAGCGTTGTCCCTCTCGAGAGTTGCGCGGCTAGACCCGCTGAGTATTTGCCGGATGTTCCATTCAGGTTGTTATCAAAACGGTTGATGCTATTAATCGTGGTGGTATTCGATTTGGCGAATTCCTGCTCCACGCTGGCACTGATATAAGGTGCGAATTGTGTTGAGCCAAAAGCAAACTGGGTTCCCAGACGAGCCCCCGCCTCCGCCGTCAAAGAGCGCGCTTTGCCCGTCTCAGCCATCATGCCGTTAGACAGCGTGACGTTTGCATTGTTGATCTGTGTAGCAGTACTGCGAACAAAGGGTTCAATGGTCAATATATCCATTGGTTTAAAGGTATAGCCGCCTTCCAACGAAGTACTGATTCCATACTGGTGCCAATTACCGCTGGTTGCACCACCGTTAGTCATCCGGGCATTCAGGTTGCTTTCCAGACGGTTAGCTTTCACGACACCATCCACATAGAAGCCACTGTTATCATACCAGGTGGCATAAGCGCCGAGGCCGTAGCTGTCCATTTTACTCTTGCCGCCTCTGGCGTGATTCACCCGGTTATCTGACAGCGTCATGTAGCCACCGGTGACCAGATTGCCACGTGCGAACCCGGTAGTGATGTCAGCTCCCAGCTCAAAACCGTTCTGATGAAGTTTGTATGCCGCATCATTGCTGTTATTAATTGCGCTCTTATTACCAAGATAGTGGCCCCAGACGTTGGCCTCGCCATGTTTCAGTGCGCTATTCTGACTCATTCGGTATACACGCAGGCTCTCCAGTTCGGAGCGGATGACATTCAAGCCAGCGGTAGCCATGCTAAGAACCGCATCTGTCGCTGGGGTGGTCTGCGGAACCTCCCCATTGCCATTGCCATTGCCATTGCCGCTGCCGTTCCCGTTTTCGTTCCCATTTCCGTTTTCGTTGCCGTTTTCATTCCCATCACCATCACCGTCCCCCTTCGCCGGTACAGCCAGATACCAGACATTCCCCGCAAGGCCATCTTTGTCCTGTTCACTATGTAACGTATACATGTAAGTACCGCCATCGACAGCCCGAATGATTCGGCCATCAGCCTGAACAAGACTGAACTGTGCATCACCATTTTTTTCGTGAATAAGATTAACCGTCAGGTCCTTGTGGGAAGCGACCTCCCTTCCTGAGTCTACAACTGCAATCCCAAAGTTACCGGTGCCCTGTTCTATCGTGACGAAATTACCGTTAGCCTCAGCAACCGAGATATTAAAATAGAAATTACCGGTGCCGGATAACTCACCGATACTCAGACCAGCAAATTCACCATGACTATCGCGCAGGAAAGAAACCAGCCCTTCGTCCATAACGAGTTTGTCTACCCGAGCCACAGTTTGCATACGGGATTGCGGAGAAAGATCGGTAATAGAAAGCGTCGCACCTTGCAGCGTCACATCTGTCGCGTGAGCTCCCGCCTCCATCAGCATCTCACTATAACCACTGACAAACGTCTCACCGCTAGCCAACGAACCGGTTAACAAAGAGAACTGCCCACCCCTGACCTCGGTATGATGAGATTCACCGCCGCCATAGACAATAATATTGCCATCATGGATTTTTGTTCCATTCGCAATACCTCCGTCATGAATATATTGCCACGCTGTCGCCGCATACAAAGTGGTACCGTTAGCGGTACCACCATTGACATGCTGTTCTGAATTGCCATTAAGCGTTGTATCGTTGGCGACTCCACCCTCAGAGATATATTGCCGTGCATAACTATTTTTATCCCCATACTCAGAGGGAAAAATCGATTGTAGACCAGACAGTATTGTATTATTGGCTACACCACCATCATTTACATATTGCTCTGAGTATTCATACAGCATTGTATCATTGACTACACCACCAAAATTGACATTTTGACGAGCATAATTAGGTGGACTCCAGGCCAGCCCCCCATCATTTTGATACCATATATTCTGATAACCGCTCAACTCTGTAAAATTAGCCACGCCACCTTCATTCACATTCTGATTAGCATGAGCATAATCATCCCAGCTATAATTATTTGGAATTATGTTAATGACAGTATGATTAGCCTCGCCGCCATTTACGTTTTGCTCACCGCCTCGACTTATACTGGTGTAATTCGCCTCGCCATTTTCTTTTATATTTTGAGTGCCAGTAAGCCCAATATGCGTTTGATTAGAAACACCTTCCCCCTCTACATTTTGAACACCGAAAGAATAATCATTAATTTGTGTGCCATTAGCCACGCCGCCTTTATAAATATTTTGGCTGCTACCAACTCGCGGTTGCATAGGATCTTCAAGAGATGAAGGTGCCAATACTGTATCGTTTGCGACCCCACCTATATTAACATTCTGAACACCACCAGAAATCGGATCGCTGTAAACAATAGTGCCATTAGCAATGCCTCCATTATTTACATTCTGAATTTCATTTACACCAACAACAAATTCATTCGTCTCATCACCATAATTGACTTCAAATGAGGCTATAACAGGTTGTGATGTTCCATATATGGCTAAAGACACCATTAAAGCTAATGGCGTGATTTTAATATTTTTCATAATTATCCCCAACGGTATATTTATAGCAATTCACTTCAAAAAGTTATTTAAAAAGTCGTGCATAGTAATCGCTCTGGAAAAATGATAGCCCTGGAAGTTTTCAATTCCCTTGTCCTGCAAAAGGGTCAACTGCTCATGAGTTTCAACTCCTTCGGCAATAACCTGCATTTGTAATTGGTGAGAAATCGTCTTGATGGCATCAATCACTGATGAATACACGAGTTTTCCATCACTGATCACCGTTAAACTCTTATCTATCTTCAGCATACAGAAACCGACATGCTCAACATATTTAAGGCATGAACTCCCACTACCAAAATCATCTATTGCAAACCGAATGCCTTTTTGAACAAGTTCATCCATTGTATCCAGGGCAAATTCATCAAATTCCACGGTACCTCGTTCAATGATCTCCAGAACAAGGCCTGCGCGTCCTTTAAAATGTTCACTAAAGTGGTGTATGGCTCTGACCACTTTGGCGACATTCAGTTGTTTTGCGCAAATGTTAAACGAGAAATAGAACCCTTCAGGTAGGCTCGCCATATGTCCCGTAAAATATACCTTTACCTTTTCCATCAATTCGCAGGTCACGTCATTAATGACTTTCGATGTCTCAAGCTCCTTCAGATATTTTCCGGGGAGATGATAAACACCGTCTTTTTTCACTCGCAGAAGAACTTCACACCCCACCAGCTCATGGTTCCGATAAATGGGTTGTATAAAAGGGACAAACTCACAGTTAAGAAGCTCTCTTTCCAGACGCATTTTCTTCACTCGGGAAAGCATGCGGCAAACCAGCGATTCAGCTTTTTGTAGTACCTTTGTTTTCATCATCACCGGTTTACTCCTCTTGTCCGCGGACGATTCATCGGGCTTCATCCAGCCAAGCCTCTCTCTTCGTCGTTCAGAAACAGGCCTCTGGATTTGGGGTGAGAACAATCCTAGCCACCCGCCACAAAATCAGCAATTTGTATTGACAATTATCTGTTTTTCAATTTTTTATTCTCAAATACAAGAAAAATACAAACCAATAAACCTAATAAGTTGTGAGATCGGCCTTGTATGACATAATGGATGAGACTTAAAGAGTGGAGATATCTACCCGTTTTATACCTGCCGGTATCTTTCCCTTGTGATGCATGGAGAAGCATGATGGTGTACCAGATTGGCTCAGTCGTTATGTATCGAACCGATGATGGTGCAATGTGGCTCATCAAGGATGAATCAACCATCATCACGTTAACAGTGACGATGAACAGGTTGCTTTCGTACCTCCTTGCACGCCGAGGTCAGGTTATTTCTCGTGATGAAATACTGGAGAATGTCTGGGACTCTTATGGCCTGCGTTCCTCAAACAACACCCTGAATAAATATGTTTCTGAGATAAGAAAGCAGTTCGTTGCTTTTGGTCTGGAAGATGAGTGCATCATCACCGTTCCAAGAATTGGATTCATGTTCAGCAGTGATATTGATGTGCAAACAACGCAGGACCTTATTCCTGTCGCATCAGAAAGTCCCGTAACACTTGCTGATGTTGCAACTACAGCAATCGCGAACCATAAAAAAATCAATTACGTGTATTCTGCATTAGTCATTATATTATCTCTTGCGGTTGTGTTAACCAGTACACTAATATATAAAAATACATCAACATCAGGCACCAGCAAAAATCACAGCGAGTTAAAAACATATTTTTTATTTGACTTCAAAGGTTGTTCCGTTTATACCACTCAAAAAAATTCAGCCGCGCTAACTGAGCTTAAAAAAGAGGTATTCATAAAAAAAGTTGAAAGAGAAAAAATATCATGCCTACCCGGGACAACATTCTTATACCAGGCGTCAGAGTCCTATCTTTATGGTAAAACGGGCCGAATTTTCATTAATCGCTGTACGACAAACAATACTGGCTTTATTTCATGTTTGAATTATTACTGGAGTGGTTATGAACAAGAAAAATAATCCGGTAATGTATTTCACCATTTTCGTCGCCGCTGCGTCGTTGTTGTTTTCCGGATATTTACTGTTTGTGCGTCAGTCGAGCAATAGCATGAGTATCTACTGCTCAACGATATTACAATTGGCACATAAAGACCCTGATCTCTCTGCCACCCTTGATCTCACATTCCGACTGCAACGAAACCATACCGGCCAAGTGGCTCTTAGCGGGAACATTCAAAAGGACGGCAGCTCTCAAGTCATATCACGCAGCATGTTATTCGACTACGAAATTGAAAACCCGGATGAAGTCTCATTCAAAAACATGCGATATGCCAAAAACCTGAAAGATACGGCAAGTGATGAGGATTTTAAGATGAATTTCTTCTATGTTCCTGAGGGGCAAAAAAGAACAATAAAAATACATGCCATTCAGAACGCGTATCTTATTGAAAATGTCCACTCCCCTGTTTTTCTATGCGTTAATAAACGTTAATGCTTACTAAGGATCGCGGAATTGACTTTTTTTTATTACAACACGCTCTTCGAAAATGCCTTCAAAAGTAGTGATTCATTGCAACAATACAGAATTTAGGCTCATGCGCTAAAGATGGCACAACTTGTGTCCATTACATTTGTACAATGTGAAAACCCACCGAAGTGGGTTTGTATCGACCTGATGTTGCTTTACCAGGTACTTAACTGCTTCCTTACGGACACCCTGACCTGATTGTTGATCTTCGCAAGCACAAAACTGGGATGATACTCGTACTTAAAAAACTGAAGTACCTGAAGACGACTGCGCATATTTAGCATCTTAGCCAATCGATCGACTCGTTGATAAAACAACTTGGGACGTACACCAATTTCATTTGCTGCATCAATCATAGATTCTTTAAGCAACAGTCCGTAAACCGTCGTTTTTTCTCGGTGTGAGAAATGCTCCATATTCCTATGCGCTAACAGAATATCCATAACCGTTTCGTAGTCAACACCAGGACAGTGGCGGATTGCTTCGTAATATCTGGACAATGGCCATTTACTTTCTATTGTGATGAGAGGCAACAATGCCCGAGAATGCACGCCGGCATCGCCAATAAACATAAATCGTGTGCTATAAACATTCCGCCTGACGCAGTGAATAATATCCTTTATAGAATAAAACGAAGTAACATCAATAATGCAGGTTCGATGAGAAAATCTGTTTTGCTGATACAAATATTCCAGGGCGAACCGCATGTAGTTATTGCTGGTCTCAATGCTATAAGTCACTATCATGCCCCACTTAAACAGGAAGATACGACCGCCTCTTCCTGTTTTCCATTCCTGACTAGAACTAACGTGAATACCCGCCACGCCCTGCACCGGCTCTTCCACATAGCTCGGCAACGTAATCCCGGGCAACAAGATACCTCCCCCTTGATGGACTCAGTATTCAGAATATTCCCTAGCTGAACAATATTATAATCCACTGTCACGCTAATTTATTGGAAGGAATACTGCGTAAAGCATGAAATATAGATTTATATACTATACAATTGAATCGGTATGACATACCTGAACAGGAAGAAAAGAAAGATCTATCATGTAAAGATGCTCAATTAAAGGAGACGAGCGATGTTGTATACCTTTGATGAAAGGGTGATCTATGATTCCGTGAACGGCACATTGCGCCATACCAATAGTAAAGCGGACGAGACGACACAACTGACGATTATCGCCAGTAAAATTCTGCACCACCTGGTGCTACACCACGGCGAATTGGTAACCCGAGATACGTTGTTCACTGAAGTGTGGGAAAAAGCAGGGATCGTATCCTCTTCCAATACTTTAAATCAGTACATCAGTCAGCTGCGAAAAACCTTAGCCGGGTATCTCGGTGAAGGGGACATTATTGTCACTGTACCGCGGGCAGGATATTATCTGAGCAAAGACATCGATGTATCGACGCAGATTCGCCATCAGCGAAACCTGCTGCCTCATATGTTAAAATACGCTATGGCCGTGATGACTCTGGTTGTTATTTTCCTGGGTTCGTTTTTATATACAGATCAACCCAAAAAAATCACTCCACGAAAAATTGGTGAGTTGAAGGGATGTCCTGTTTATGATATTTCCGGGGTAAAGAGTGATGTTACAGATGCATCCATTTTTGCTGTTGCGAAAGAAGCGCTGGAAAAAAACAATCAAATTTGTACTGCAACCACTGCTTTCTATATTTACGCCCAGGAAACGCTACACTTACATAAACCAGCTAAGATATTATTCAGTCGGTGTATTGAATGGAGCGACAGCCGAAACACTTGTCAAAATATTTACTATTTTTCCTGGATACGTTAATGAAAAATTTCACTATTTTATTTATTTCCGCGGGCGCGTTACTGGCAATATTTTTAGTTCTCGGATATTGGCATTTTCAACATAACCTCAGTTTTACTTGTTCGTCTTCAACTGCGTCTTTTTCAACGAATGAAGGAAATAGTCCTTTTTTAAATTTCACTCAAAATGTAACGTTCTCCCTGAAGGGAGAGGCATTAGTCAATATATCGGGTGAAATCCATAATGAAGATAATATATATACGATCAACCGAACCATCATTTATGACTATGTACGCATTGGCAGTGCTGACTATAAGTTACATGCTATAAGTGTTACCCCAACCGGTACCGATGATGTTCCTGCCGAACTCACCCGGAAATATCTGGGTCAAATACAGCCTGGTTCATATCGAGTTGTAAACATTCGGCAGCTCCCCTCAGGGGACATGGTCATTTCCAATACCTCAGGGCCTTACATTGTCTGTGCTGTGCATTAGCACCTTTGGGCTATGCAGGCAGCGGTGGCCTTTGCCAGCGCTTCTGGTTTTCTGGTGCAGAACACGGCGACTATCAGGCAATTCAACTTCGGGGATCTCTGCGCCTGCACGAACCCGGTTTTCGGGTGTAGCCATGACAGATCGTCACCACGATTCACGCGGGAAAGGATGGGAAAAAACTGGCCATATAATGGCCAGTTTTGCGGGAGAAATCAGAAGCGATAACCAGCCGAGAACATAAACACCCACGGATCCAGTCTGGTACTGACGCTCTGGTTCACGCCGTTAGCTTTAAACTTCACGTTGGTGTCGATATCCATATACCAGACCGACACGACCAAATGAACGTTCTATCTATATGTTTTGCAAAGCTAAATCGTCCATTTTCACTTTCAAAGTGGGTTCATTTCTTGAGATTTTAACTATCTGATTTTCATAGAGATAAAAATAGTTTTGCAGAACGGTTTTCGTGTGACAACGTCCGCTTTGTGCCAAAAGCGGACGTCAAAATGTGTGTTCAGCTAGCGTAAGTTGAGCGTTTCATAATGATATCTCTCTGCGGGTCTGACCCAACCTGAAAGATATGCTCACCCACCTCGGTAAACCCAAGCTTACGGTAAAAAGAGATGGCCCTTGGGTTATGTTCCCAGACACCTAACCAGACAGGATCCGATCCCTTTGCCTCAAATTCAGCAAAGCACTTTTGCATCAGTGCCTGTGCAAATCCTTTACCATGGTAGGGCTCATCGACATACAGACACAGAATTTCTCCGGCATGGATGCTATTGACACAGGGAGGAAACTCTTCCCACCTTAGTTGAGCGTACCCAATCAGTTTGCTCTCGTATTCGCAGACTAATGTAATCCAGTCTTGTCTGAGGATTTCTTTCAACTGGATATTAGTTGAATAGCTTGCATGGCAGTGAAGATCCATATCCTCCTGAGTATTACCATCCTGGAAAGTCTTTCTGAAGGTTCGCTCGGCTAAAATAGCCAGCTCTTCTGCATCAGAGGAACTGGCCCTACGGATTAACATTTATCATTACTCTCTGAAAAGTATTCTTATTTTTGTCCGGCATTACGATAAATCTCGGGCCGATTGATCTGCCAGACAAAATCTTTCCGGTTCAATGGGTTATAACCCAGTTTTTGGTATAGCCAGGGCGCGCTGTCAGTGACCAACATTATCCGTCGCAGGCGTGACATCAACGGATGGGCGTGACAGCATTCGATCAGCCAGCGGCCGAGACCACTTTTCTGATAATCGTTTAATACGTAGACGTCACACAAATAACCAAAAGTGGCATAGTCTGTGACAAGGCGGGCGAAGCCGATTTGTCTTGTTCCATCCAGAAGCGCAAAACAAAGGCTGTTCTGGATTGATATTCTGACCGTTTCGGCATCAATGCCTGGAGCCCAGGACGATTGCGAGAGGTAATCGTGAATGGCTTCCAGTTGAAAAAAAGCGGGATCGGTTGTGACAGTAAACTGGCTTTTGGCAAAACTCAGATGTTGATTATCCACTGAACCACTCCATGCAAACTTACCTGTGATAAAACAAGCCCTATTGCTTGCCGGGCGACAATCAGGATGTTTTCTCATGTACTGTCATGATGAACACCAATGGTCCCTCCTCCTGGTTTTCATAGAAATGAGGAACATCCGTTCTGGCTGTTGCTGAACAGCCGGTTTTTACCTGATACAGGTGGTCCTTCACACCCAGCGTGAGCGTGCCTGTCTGAACATAAAACAGCTCAAGCGTCCCTTCCGTGTGGCCGGGCGAAGCAAACTTTTCCCCCGGTTGCATTTCCCACATCCAGAGCTCGGTCATATCAGGGCCGCCCGAACCAGCGAGCAACCTTGCTCTCCCTCCTTTTTCACCAGCCCACAATTCTGGGATCTCATCTTCAGCAATGAGATGCACGGTCGGTTTGGAACTGACATCCACAAAATCGGCTACCGAAACCCCCATCGCGGCAGCCAGGCGGCATAACAGGGCTATGCTGGGATTTGCCCGGCATCCCTCAATCTCAACCAGCGCGCCCTTGCTGACGCCCGCCCGGCGGGAGAGTTCATCGAGCGATATTTTCTTTTGCTTACGATACAGCTTAATCCGCTGAGATACGGCTTCATTTACGGTGCTGACGATAGAATCTGCATCGGTCATTAAATTGACTTTCTTGGTCATCGGTCATTATCATGGGATAAATTGGTCATTACAGGATTATCACGTGTTAACAGTCTCTCCGTCAATTGCCCCTGAAATTTATCGCATTGCGCCTGGTTTTCGGGCACTCAGTGTCTACGTAAAAGCTGCACCAGTGCTTAACTCCGATATCGGAGAAACAGCGCTGCGAGAAGCCTGTGAAGCGGTTCTGGCCGGTGAGCCTGAGTGGGCGGAAGCGCATCTGACCGCATGGGCAGAGGTTTTTCAAAAGTTTGGTGCTAAACCTAAACGTACCCCTTGCTCAGCGGATGCGTTACGCAAGCGCGTATTACGTGACGGAACGATGCCAGCACTTGATCCCATCGTTGATCTTTATAATGCCGTTAGTCTCCGCTACGCCGTTCCGGTGGGTGGAGAGAATATCGCTGCCTATCAGGGTTCACCATGTCTGGCTGTGGCAAAAGGAACAGAGCCTTTTGACACAGTCAAAGAGGGGGAAAAGGCCGTTGAATATCCTTCACAAGGCGAGATCATCTGGTGTGATGATATCGGCGTGACCTGCCGTCGCTGGAACTGGCGACAGGGGATCAGAACCCGCTTAGGTGTGGAAGCTCAGCAAATGTGGTTTATTCTGGAAAGCCTGCCGCAGATGCCGCTGGAGAGACTTCACGAAGCCGGGAAGATGCTGACCGACGGCCTGGAAAAAATGATGCCCGGTCTGTGGTTTGAGGTTGCTCTCATCGAAGAACAACAGCAGTAATATCATTCAGGAGAAACTTTTATGTTTACAGGTTTGTCGGCGTTTCCATTAACCCCACTCACCGCCAGCGGCGTGGATGAAAAGGGTTTCAGCCATATTCTTTCCCGCCTGACAGAAGCTCGGGTTGATTCTATGGGCATCCTGGGGTCAACCGGAAGCTACGCCTATCTGACCCGGGAGCAGCGAAAGCGCGTAGCAACGCTGGCAAAACAGCATGCCGGGGATATCCCAATGATGGTATGTGTGGGAGCGGTCAGTACCGATGCTATCCTGCATCTGGCAGATGACGCGCAGGCAGCCGGCGCGAATGCTCTGTTACTCCCGGCGGTCAGCTACCAGCCACTCCGTGACGAAGAAGTATTCTCACTCTTTGAGACCGTTACCCGGCACGTGTCTGTACCGGTGTGTATCTATGATAATCCGGGCACTACGCATTTTACCTTTAAGGATGAACTCCACGGTCGTCTCTCATCACTTGAGGGGATTCGCTCGGTCAAGATCCCTGGCGTACCGGATAGCCCCGCTGCAGCGACTGAGCGGGTGAATGCGTTACGTCAACATCTGCGCCCTGGTGTAACAATCGGTATCAGTGGCGACGCTTATGTGGGGCTGGGATTAAACGCTGGTTGTGAAGTCTGGTACTCCGTGTGTGGCGGTCTGTTCCCTGAGATGGCGAAACAAATTACTGAAGCCGCGGCGGTAAAGGATCATCAACGCGTTACTGCCCTGACAGCCCACCTTGAACCTTTGTGGGCGCTGTTCCGTAAATATGGTGGAAGTCTTCGTGTTATTGCCACAGCTGCTGGTGTGCTTGGGCTAACCGACATGGATTGCCTGCCTCGTCCTTTGCAGCCGTTGTCAGCAGGCGATATCGCGGATATTGCCCATGTGATAAGTATGCTGGAGCTGAAGTAATCTCCCCGCAGGACCGGCAGTCTGTCGGTCTTTCTGAAACCTGGCTGGATATCAATCATCATCGCATGTTTGAAGCTATATCTTTAGGTCCGCTCATCGCTCAAAGCCGACATTCAGACCTGTTCGCATCATGGCTGAGGAAGTATTTGAGCGAGTCCATGCTAATGTAGCTAACGGGCTGGCTCAGCACTCAAAAACCATGTGCTGCGCCCTCCATCACACCGATTTTCGAGACCGGAAGCAACTCACCGTAAATCAAAAAGTTACCTTTGATAAGTGGTATATCCATCTATTTTCATATCTATTATATTCAATAAGTTACCCATTTTTCACCAGATAGTATACCAACATGAATGAGCAATTTACCCTATACTTGCGACAGCGCCACGGCATGAACACCTGGCCTATAACAGAAACTTGCATTTACATATCGTAAGTTGCTGCATTAGAACTCTAGTTAGTAGATTAGCCGAGTTGCTTTAAACCAACCTAAAATAATGGTTAGTCATGTTTTACACTTCACTTAACGCCTTACCTAAATTTATTTTATTGTAATTAATCGGCGTTAAATCACCTCTTTCAATGTCTAATGATAATTTTTTTATAAAATAGCCGATGTCATCACAATATTGATTGTCAGGTAAATCTGTAAATCTATAATTCCACCACTTTAATTCTAACAACTCGTTAATAACTGATTCTGAAAATCTATATTTTATTATTCTAGCAGGAACTCCAGCAACTATTGCATAAGGAGGAACATCCTTTGTCACCACTGAATTTGCCGCGATAACTGCACCATCTCCAATTAGGACCCCTGCCTTTATTAAAGCACCGTCTGCAATCCATACATCATTACCAATTACAGGACCAGATACAACAGTCTCATGTGGTTTTATTTTCCAATCACCACCTAAATTTTTTGCTATTTTTTCAAACTCTTTTCTATATGTTAATCTGCTTGTAGTGAATCGATTATAAGGATGCTGCCCTCCCATAACTTTAGCACCACTAGAAATACTGCAGTAGCGACCAATTACGACACTATTGTTAAAGTTGCACGCAGGTTCGGAAAAAGCGCCGACAGAACAAAATCCACGAAATGGCATCATTGAAAATTCTTCTGCAAAAATATCGCCATGAATATTTATTTTCTCACCACGATTAAACAATAATAAATTACGCCTAGAATAAACCCCTTTTACTTTTTTCGATGTCCCTCCCTGAACGAGATAGACCTTATTGTCCATAAGATATTCCTCATGGGATTTTTTCCATCTAAAAGAATAAATAGGGGTGGCATTTTTCATGGTGTTTGCCTCTAGAAATAAAAGCGAATCCTATCACCATTCAATAAAACATTCAATACCAGGTTCGGAATGCAATCTCTTTATCAATGATAACTTGCTGTTTAAAGAAATATAGCGCCATTGCCAAGGCGTAGGAGTTACATTTTGATTTGCGAGAAAATACAATCATCCATCAATTATAATTATTATAGCTTTATCGTGGAGAAACAGGCCATATAATCGACTGGTATCTAGTTTCATCCTTGACTTCTGACAAATCAAGCTCCTTGATGTTTTTTATATAAGACCACCAACTTTTCAATCGAGTCTTATCTTGTTCTGAGATCATCCCCAACTGTAAATCAATCAACCAATCAGCAATGGTTGTATTTGCCTCAGTTAGTAAACGCTGCCGTTCCGACTCAGCTTTATTTGTATACATCGCTACAAGATCCGTAACCCATGCTGTCCCATTCCAATTTTGATATTCACCGTCAGGGGCTATGGTCGTTACATTAGTAGGTAGTGCACCCAGCAAAGAGATGCAAATTGGTTCCGCAGTCTTAGTATTGTAAACTGTCAATCCTCGATAATCTTCGATAAGACACCAAGTTTTTTTGCTTGAATCAAATACAGCGACTTTTCCAGATGGAATATCAGGAGGAGTAACATCCGTACTATGTGCAGGCAGTCCTGTATGCGGGGAAATGTATGCCTCGCCGCGCCCAATATATTCATTGGTATCAGCACGCAGGTTAAATATCTCTATTATCTGTGCTTTGTCACTCATTGTAAAAGTCATTATGCAAGTCTCACTAAGTAATTGTATGCGATATTTTTGACAGTGTTTTCTGTATTACCTGTAGCTGTCACATTGATGGTATGACTATGTGCTCCCATAACAAGATTATGTGTATGAGCACCAATATCTAACGTATGATTATGTCCCCCGATCCAAACAGTGTGCGCATGGTCACCAGCGTAACTCGTCGAAGGCCAAGCAGTGGCATTACCACTACCATCTGCTGCAGAAGCGCCATGACTATCCGACTCAAGAATACTAAACGTATGTGTATGCCCGCCCGTTGTGTTTGTTGTTTTAGTTCCGTAGTCAAATGCACTTGATGTTCTAGTGCCATAGTCAAATGAAGCAGTGGATTTTGTACCTAAATCAGTATTTTCTGCAGTTGCTATATGAGTATGAGATTTAATACCATCCTGCTCTTGAGATAACACCTCACGTCCACTAGCTGGTTTACCTTTTACCATCCATCCCCGCATGTCAGGAATTATGCCAGATGGATAGGCGATTGCTAATTTCTGATATTTTTTTGTATCAAATACCTGCCCTTGCATAAGGGCATATAATTCGGATGGTGGTGTATCAGAAGGCCATGGAATCGGAGCTCCAACTGGATATACATCATTTAATTCCAGTACAGATAATTCCTTCAATCCTAAATATTCTCGTGCCTCTACAACATCCTTAACATCACCCAAGTTGGCATCCTGGCGCAGGAATAATCCCTCGCCAGTGGCGACGTTCAGTTCAATTTCAGCTGTATCAGAAACCGCAAGACGGAACTGAAGGCTGATGCTGACCCCTTTTTGCGGCTTTTCAATCGCCGCGCAGTTCGCCACGGCATAGAGCTCTCCGGCATCCGTCAGTAATCCGGCTTCCCGTACTGTAAATCCGCCACTACTGGCCGGAATAACAAGGTGTGCGATGAACTGGTTATCCTGTTCCGGCGATACCTCAAGCGAGGAAATGGTGCCCCGGTAAACTTCATTAATAAGCGACGTTCTGACTGGATCCGGAATGGTCGGCTTACCATTACCATCACCAATGACAAAATTCTGAATGATAACCGGGATCCCTTTTGCAGATGACTCTGCTTCAAGTTCCTTTCCCCGGATGGTGAGTGTGCTGTAATACCTGGTGTCCGCCATGCTTATTCTCCGGCTTCAATAATTGCATCAATCCATGCAGTGAGCGCACCGCCAGTATAAAATGCCCCTTCAGCGCCAAGATCAGCAATCACATCAATGCTGCTGAGTTGGCTGCGCAGATTCTTGGCTTTATCCACCTGCCGCCGGATACGTGTATAGAGCGCATCATTTATCGCCTGAAGGCTGTAGACTTCAATGCGAAATGTATAGGGCAGTCTCTTTGGTTCATCCTCCCACCATTCAATTACGGTTGTGGGCAAATCAACTGCAGATAATGACCGTCGGACAGCGCCAGCAGTTCCCCGGTGCTGGTGAACATACGCTGCATCCTTTATGACTTTACGCTTTTGTTCCTCAGTCCAGCTATCCTCCCAGAAATCAACCGCAAACTCCCAGGCGAGCCATGGCAGAAGATGTGCGGGACAGGTATCGGGATTTTTCGCTTTCCGTACCATGTCTGTATCCAGTGACAGAATTAACTCTCCCCCAGCCTGCTCCTGAGCTCTCTCAGCCTGAATAGCGCCAGGCGGCAGCAGGGAACGATATTTATTCGCCATCACTACTTTCCTCTGAGCGTGTAACGTTAATCCCGGTACACCATGGCGCCGTGCCCGCGACCGCTTCCAGATCGGTGACAGGCGACAATAACCTCACCCTCGTTACCCCGGGTTGCTGTAGCGCCGCAT
This sequence comes from Kluyvera sp., assembly GCF_965301105.1. Classification (NCBI taxonomy): domain Bacteria; kingdom Pseudomonadati; phylum Pseudomonadota; class Gammaproteobacteria; order Enterobacterales; family Enterobacteriaceae; genus Kluyvera; species Kluyvera sp. Next base: position 31,714 of record NZ_CBDKZX010000004.1, on the reverse strand, counting down.
AGATAGCAGATAATGGGACCAGCGCCCTGATTCTATGGGATAGAAGCGTATAGGCTCGTAATGCATCAGTGGCATTAGCCAGTACAGTTTGTGCATCGGGCCCCTCAGGGATCTCCAGTTCAGCAGTCACTTCATAACTGGCAATCAGGGCACTTTTCACAGACACAAAGTCGGTCAAGGGGCGGATTTCATCCGCGCTTAGCCTGCTGTTAACCACCTCGAGCAATACGTCTGACGCAGTCCCGTCGCCGGTTCGGGACAGGACATATACGTCAACCTCACCCGGCCTGTCGTGGGTTTCCGGACCATAAGCATCAGCATCTAGCACATCTTCATCTGCCGATTTCGCGTGAAAGCGGTACGCATTACGCGCGCCGGCCGTGTTGAGCTGCGCCCAGGAAAGCTGGATGCGTTCCCGAAAGGCATTATCATCTTCCAGCACAGCATCAACTGGTGGAACGGCATCGGGATCGGCTGGCGTAATAACAAAGCGCTGTACGTTAAAAGCCGCACCAATTTGATCCAGATCGTCTCCTTTAGCGCTGGCAAGGAAGACCGCGCGCACCGCATCGTTAACCCGCTGAAAGGCCAGTGTCAGCTGGTAAGCGTTCACCTCTCCCTGTTTATAGGTCGGATCCGACTCCACCAGCGCATCAAATTCAGGATCCAACTCGCGAAGACGTGCAAGCCATCGTGAAAAAATCTCTGCGGCATCCGGCGTCACAATGGCGTCCGGAACGGCCAGTTCAGACAGGTTAATTACGTCATAGCTGCTTGCCATAAATCTTTACTCCTCCAGTACTGATGGGTAGGCCGTTCTCAGTATTCACCCCCTCAATTTCAACCTCACACCCGACTCCACTTTCCGGAAAGGAAACCACAACGCGGTTAACCTTCAGACGCGGTTCCCAGCGTGCAAGCGCCGTTGCCGTCGCCGCGATAATACGCAACCGCGTCAGATCATCCCGGGGGTTATCCACCAGCGAAAACAAATCGCTGCCGTAATCCCTGACCAGAACACGGCTACCGATCGGAGTTGTCAGAATATCGCTGACTGACTGGCGCAAATGCGCAGCACCAGACAGGCGTTTGCCAGTCCGGTTATTAACACCGTTCATGATTTTTTCCGTATGTTGTTAACTTAAAGCGGTGGGTTAGCCGAAATAGTTCGGGCCAGATTTGTCTTTACTGCTGGATTGTTTCGATGATTTGGCAGTTTTACGGATATCCACAACCAGGTTGTAAGCGTAACTTAGCCCCGCTGACGTCAGAGAAAAAGTCAGCGATTCCACATTCCAGTCGCGATCCTCACGGGAACCAAAACCCGACGTTGTGACACCTGATTCAGCGGTCAGAGCAATATGCTTAGGCCGGCAGGGGCCGCTAAGTGACATTTTCTGCTCATTACGTTGCGCCTGTGTTTTACGAGATTTAGCATGCTGATCTGCGGTAGCTTTTGCCGGTTGAGTATATGGGTTCGTCAGGGATGGACCGTCGTGATCAACTGTACTCATTTTGGTCCGACCATCAGCCTCGTCATAATAACGCACCCCGATTTTCCCTTTTCCTTTCTCGCCCGCGTCCTTTCCTGTCGCTTTTCCGGTTGAACTCCCGCGCTGCCCTTCGCTGTATGACCAGTTTGATACCTCTTCAGGTGTGATTATTATGCTGCCAATCTGTCTGCCTGACGCAGTGGCCATTGCCCCTTGTTTCAGAAATAGCCAGAATCCGCCGGCGGGTTTGCTGACGGCATTATAGGTCCGGGCCAGACGCGACAGGAGATTGGCATCTGACTCAGCAACCTGGTCCACGTGGTCAATATGAATATCAGCCAGCTCTGCGGCCACTTTAGGCATCAACCCGTTATCGGCGGCCACCGTCTTAATCAAATCAGCCAGTCGAAGATTATCCCAGCTGCGGGTTTTATGGCTTGTCACATCGCCAGGTTGCTTCTGCGCGTTCATTGGCGCCGCAGTGGCGTAAATCTCTATCCGTCTCGGTGGACCACCACTGCCCACACCCGAGACGACAAACCAGCCTTTATCCACCAGATTGTCATTAAACCCCAATGCCAGCCGCAGGCGAGCGCCTTTAGATGGCAGCGCAAGGGTTTCAGACAACAACGTGATTTTTAATTCATCAGCTTTTGCCGTTGCGCCACCGTTATCAGTCAGCACCAGTTCAGCCAGGCACTCACGCAGCGCGCGGGTAATATCCCGCCCCTCAGCACTGACGCTGAACGCCGGCGCGTACTCCGGATTTATGATTTGCTCAGTCATGTTACTCCCAGAGGCTAAAAGGTGATTCAGCCACCGGCGGGGTAAGATCTGGCATGGTAATGAACAGACCCGCCGGATAAACAGCACCCAACGCCGCCAGCCCTGGATTAAATTCCAGAACCTGCGTCAGTATTAGAGACAGGTTTTCCGTACCGTAATGCGTGGCGCAGATAGCATCCAGTACATCCCCGTCACGGGTTTGATATATCGTCGGCATAATGTTTCAGCGTCATCGTCCAGTTTTTGTTGCGGTGGCCGCCCCCCGGTAGAAAGCGGGTAGACGTATCAGAGAAATCGATAATCACCCACCAACCCATCACATCCCCGGCACCGCTGACCAGTTGTTGAGGCTTTTTCTGGTCAGCCAGGTCATAGAGATCGTTAACCGCATCCACGCCCTTTCGGAAAAAGGCATGAGTCTCACCCTCAAGACGTACAGTGCGGCCTGGCTTGCCCGTGTACTGAAGCAAGTCCTGTTTGCCAATGCGCTCCTGATCGCTCCAGCGCCAGCTGGCCTCGCGCGTGAGCTGGCTGTATGCCGTGGTGTCTATAGAGAAAGCAAAGTCACCCAGCATCATCATGACGCGCGCCTCTTGAGCGCCACGGGTAGCCGATGACTGCACTCGTCCAGAGTCTTCGATAAGGGGAATTATTTCACTCACCAGATATCGCCTCCGTCTGTCATGCTGTTATTGCCAGTAAATGCCGGGCTGGTTTTCGTTACGCCCACCACGGCATCCGCAACAGATTGCTCGCTTTGTCCAGGAGCCGCGTTAATTTCAAAATGATAATCGAATTTGCGGTTGTCGGTGATCTGCCGCTGTTCCGCTTGCTTATCGGTCGCGTCCAGGCGCTGTAGCAACGAATCCCAGTAACCACTCCCGCCGGACGGATCTTCTCCGGTACCCGGCATATTGTTTTTAAAGGCTCCAGCCCAGTCGAACCCGCTGGATTCTGGTGTCAGATAGTCATTAAGTGACTTATCGAACGCCTCGTTATCATCTCTGAAAAAACCGCGTGTCAAGGTATATGACTGCTTGACCCGGTCCGGAAGATCAGGGTGTTGTTGCAGTTGCTGGTCGAACCAATCACCCTGCCCATTACGTTGTGCGGTCATTCTGGCGATATCAACTGAACCGGTCATTGCCAGTGATTTCAACACATCCTTTTGCTCCCCCCGTTCATCAGGAAGCATCCAGGAGAGTTTTTTCGCCAGGGCATAAACAATTTTTCCCACGAACACCACACCCTGCCCGAAGGTCAGCACACCGGGATAAAGCTCATTACGCAGGAAGCTGACGACTTTACTGATACCTCCGCCCTTAAACCACTCCGCCAGATCATCGGTCAGACGGCGGATATCCGGTGCAAGCTCGTTGCCCAGTTGTCCGGAGATTTCGGCAATGGCAGATGACATAACCGTCCGCAAATTGGTAATGGCCCGGTTACCTTCCACCGCTCCATTCGCGCCTTCTTTGGTCACCATGTTGTAGCGACGCTGCTCGTCCATCAGGTCGCGGTAACTTCTCCCGGACTGCTTGATAAGCATCAGCAGCTTACTGGCCTCGCCACCGAAAAGAGAATCCAGCGCAAATGAGGATTTAGAATCATCTTTCAGGCTCAACGCGCGTTCAACAATCTTGTCAAACTGCGCCATATTGCTCAGCCCGGCAAAGTCACCCGCTTTAAATCCCAGCGTTTCAAACGCATCCTGCAGTGACCCCTGCTTGCCGTTCTGTTTATACTCCCCGGCTTTATGCAGATACTCTTCAAAGAGATCGCCAATGTTCTCCCCGTTCATATCGTACTGTTTCGCCAGTGTATCCCAGGCGTTAAACGTACCAATATCAACACCATAACTTCTCGCCACGCCAGTCTGTCTGGCGGTTTCGGCATTCGTCGCTACAGGGGCAATAAGTGAGCCCATGGCCGTCGCGATCATCCCCCCCCCACCAATGGCAAGTCCTGGTGACATCATGCCGCCCAGTTGACCGGCAATACCCAGCCCGCGGCGAAATAGCCCTTTTCCGGCCCCTTTAAAAGCCGCCATCCGCTGCGCCTTTTGCATCTGGGCATTAAGCTTTTGCTGCTCGTTTTCTGTTTTACGGATCTCCCGGGACACATCGGTATAGCGGCGTTTCAGATCACCGAGACTCTCCCCGGCGATCTTCGCACGCTTAATTTCAGCCGCCAGTTTCGTCTGGTCTTTGGTCAGCTTTTCAGACTGTTTACCAACATCCTTCAGGCTTTTTTGCAGGCTACTGGCGGAACGGTTCCACGAACTGTCAATATTGCCGCCAAACGTAATGACGGCCTTAAGATTCTGGCTTGCTCCTGCCACGGTTTACCACCTCAAGTTCATCAAAAAGAAAATCGGAGAACGTACTGAAAGGCATATCGAGGTAATCCCCGAGTGGAAAATGCAGACGGCGGCCGAGAAACCTTACTGCCCGGAGGAGCCCTCTTTCGGACGCTCCCCGGGCGGGAGCATAAAAACATTAAAGGTGTCCAGCAGGCGGGCATAGTCCGCTGCAGTCAGTTGCCAGATATCCTTTTCTTCAAGGTTGCAGAGCTGCGCAATCATGCGTGCCTCTTTTTCCTCTTCATTGCCACGGTCCTTCGAGTGAGCAATGCGGTCACGCACCAGCGGCTCGCGCATGGTGATGGTGTCAAGCGTGACACCACTATCCAGCGCGACAGGTGAGTGAAGTGTGATAATGCGGGTTTCACCGGGAAAACTCATGAATGTCTCCTGAAATAAAAACGGCCCGCAGGCCGTAGAAAGAATGAAAGAGATTTACAGTCGGACCTTCGCCGCCAGTCCTGCCAGAACGTCAATTCCGTTCACGCGGCGCGCAAAACGCTCAGTGTCGATAGCAATCAGTTCACGGCCATCGAGAGTCTGCCGGTAATAGCTCACTGCAATATCAACCGTGATGGCATTCTCTGACATGTTGTCCTTACCGCGCGCATCCGGTGTGACGGTATGCACGAAGCCTTCGATTTCCTCGATAGTGCCCCGTGCGGTCCCGTTGGCCAGATAGCCCTGGTAGGCAGTGAAGCGTGGGCGGCTCCCGCTGACAAATCCAAAGGCTGTCAGCATATCCACATCCAGACCATAGAATTTAAGCTGGCAGGTCAGCGCTTCCATCCCGTCATCAACGGGTGTAGGCGCATCCTGGGCACCGGTGCGCAAGTCTGTCTTGACGATGGCCAGCGCCGGTGGCGTAAATTCATGTGCCCCCTGAATACGGATCCCCTGACGGAAGAAGGTCCAGACACGTAGTGTGTTTTTATCGCTCATGCTGCAAGCATCTCCTCAAGCGCATAGTTATTGTTCACCCGGACGCGCAGGCTGATAAGTTCAGTCGGCGATTTCGGCCCAAAGTCATAATTGATGTACAGGACACCCGATGCCATGGTTTCCGCCGTGTTCAGTTCTTCATCCAGCCAGGCCCGCCCACCGAAAATGGCACCAAGACCCACCAACTGGCGCATATAAGCATTGATGGTGCCAATAATGTCATCAGCATTTTCACGATCCAGCGGACGATCGACATACTCCAGCATGGTCTCCTGAATGCTGTCTTCTATGACGTCAGCCGAGCGGCGGACTGACTCAAAGCGCCACTGCGGGTCGGTCGCGCAGAGTCTGTTGCCCCAATGCTTAAAGCCTGCGCGGCGAATGATGGTAGAGACGTTCTGCATATTGAGCAGGTTGGCATCGCAATTTTCCTCCCCAAGGATAAATTCATCGATCTGCTCTACACCAAGAATGTTTTTAATTTCCTGGTTCGATTTGCTCCACCACCAGCCCTTCTCGTAGTCAATACGCGCACGCAGACCCGCCGCTGAAGGCGAGTAAGGACGGTAAACCAGCAGGCCGTCTGTATCGCTGATTTGTACACGTGGACGTAGTAGCTCAGTTCTTGCACCGTAAGACTGGCGACGCTGCACCACCTCCTGCAGGGTGGCACCGGCCGCACAATCCACGTAAGCTACCGCGCGAAGTTTTCCTGCCATCGTTTCCAGCGCCTTGCCTGTGGCATCATCTTCGCTAAACCCTGGGGCAATCAGGATCCGGGGCTGATATGTCGTGACTGACCGGCTGGAGGATAGCGCGCCGATACCAGCGGTGACCGCGGCACGCTGTTTGCTCTGGTCATCAACTTCAGCAACACGAACCACCACAGCCAGCGCATTTCGCTGATCGTTAATTTCCGTCAGCGCTTGTTTCAGCGTACCTTTATCGCCAAGGCGCGACAGCATGGTGGTTCCAACAATCGCCACCGGCGTATTCAGTGGAAAAGGCTCATCCTCCCCCCCCGCCAGCTGCAAGCTGAACGGAACAACCAGCCCGGCACCTTCCCCTGTGGCCTTAACTTTGCTTTCCGCGACAGCCTCAACAGCACTAACCACCTCATCCGCTGTCGCCGTCAGCACACCGTTGTCATCACATCCCAGCGTGATAGTCAGCATCAGCGCTGCTGCATCCCAGACAACAGCCGTGGGAACAGCGGCGGGATTATCAGAATCCGGGATAGCCGCCTGCGCTACAACCCGCAACACATTGCCAGCTCTGCCGACTAGCGTGGCCTCAAAATTCACCACATTATCCAGAATCGGGGTCCCCGACGTGCCGCTGGCCGCTGCCCCCGCCGACGCATCCGGCGCCGTCCCCACCAGACCGATAATTGCAGTCTGGATCGTCGTGACGGCCACTGTGCCCGACGTCAGTTCGATTGTTTCAACACCATGTAACTGAGCCATGTTTTATCTCCAGGCGTAAAAAAACCTGCCGTAGCAGGTCACATTGTTTGATTTGGCTTCCCGGTGGTTCCACCGCTGTCTCCGTCGTGATCATGAAGGTTATACTTTTCACGGATTTCACCCATGCTGCCGGTACCGTCGGAGATATCCTCCGTTGCACCAAGGCTTCCGGTCACCTGCGCCCCTGATTCCATCGTCGTTTTTCCCTTAACGGTCAGGGTCTCCGTGATTTCCACCGGGCCGTCCAGCGTCCCTTTGCCGACAATGGTGTATGTCCCGGCCGCAGCCAGGGTGATCGTCAGCGCATGAGCTTCTCGGTCATAGCGGATTTCTGTGCCATCGCTGTACCGGGTGATATGTTCACTTTCACTTCCCTCAGGGGTCGGACTCCCGCCGGTGTTCCACCCGGGAAACACGCGCCCATTATTTAATTCCCCCGCCTCCGACAGAACTGTAACCGCATCACCGACCGCATAAGGATTGGAGTCCGAGCGGTTAGCGCCAGAGAATCCCTGACACAGAGGAAGCCAGGTGGTGACGATATCGCCCAGGTCAACCCGGCATTTCGGCATCTTGTCATGACGCACGGAGTGTATGACGCCCCGTCGTACCAGATTTGCCAGCCGGCGTTGCAGGTCGCCCTCAATATCACTCATCGAAATTTGTCTCCCAGATCCTCCAGTAATCATCCACGTGCGCGCGGCCAACTTCGGGCGCTTTACCCAGCCAGACCTGATTGAGCGGTACGCCGTGACTGGCAAACGGATCCATACCAAACGCTGCTGCCTGAGTGAACGAAATACGCCATACCAGGTAATCGTCCATACGGGGATCGAACTCATCGCGCTCTGCTGACGTAAACACCGCTGGTTCGATATTACCCAGGCCAAACTGCTGCCCGTCAATCCACTGAGTAATGTCTGCCGCCGCTGTACGCACAAAAATCTCCGGGATAGAGGTGCCAGCTCCGGCAGCATCCACCACCACAAACAGATCGCACGTCAGCCCGATGTTAAGCTGGCCTTCATTGCCTCCGGCCTGCTCCCAGCTATTGATAGTGAAATACACCGCTGGCGTTACAAGGCCGGAAAAACGAGGTACATTTTTTTCCGGGTAAGCGTCAGCATCCCGAACCCAGCTAATTTTTTTCAACGCGGTGATCACCGCATCGTGATACAGCCCCAGCAGAAGTGGCTCAGCCATTTTTCACCTCATACCGAAATTTTTGCCTTCACCCTTCCGCGGATGTCGCTTTCAAAGTGATGCATAAAAATATCCATCGCCTCCGCAAACGCATTGTCCTCTACGTAATTCAGCATGGGTTCGTAAATATCCACTTCCGCCTCCCGGGTTCGCCGCGTTTGCGGATCACGAATCACAACCGTTCGCTGCTTGTCACGGCGCGACCGGGCGACCTCCCCGTTGGTGAACGTCTGAGAGGGCAGCAGATTGCCTTTAGGTGCAAAACCCGCCTCCTGCGTCTGTCTGTTAGCTTTGATATAACGCCCTGTCGATTTATCCCGACGGGAGTGGCGAGGACGGATCCGTCCGGAAATGCGCCCCTTTAAATCCTTCACCTTGATAGCGTTCAGACCGAACCAGAGACGGAAATTATCCAGTTGTGATCCCCTGTCGAGTCGGAACGACAACAGACGGCGGCGCACAAGATTCATACTTCGTGGTGCCAGTCCGTCCTTCAGGTCAGCCATCGCCTTTTTCCGAAGCGTTGCAGCCGTTCGGCTGAGCGCTCGCGTGTAGGCAGCCCGGAATTGTTTCTGGGTGGCGCCAATCTGGTCAGCAATACGCCAGATTGCATTCACATCAATATCAACGGGTAAATCCCGTCGCAGGCGCGATTCACGGGACATATCAGCTCCATTTATCAATAGCCGGTTGAGGTTTACCCGGCTCACCATACGCCAGCGTGACGCGTGTCCGCCCCTCTTCATCGGTACCGACGTGCGTAACACGGTACGCCACCTGGTTCATCACCACGCTATCGTGCTTTGATAATCCGACAATATCCGCTGTCATGGCGCTGAATGCCGGTGAGTGGTCCTGAATTTCACCGCCACCCGGCACGCTGACAGGCGCATCCGGCGATTCAAAAATCACCGTCACCGCGTGCTGTTCATCGCCGATAGACAACATGGCTGGAACCTCTTCGGCAAATGCCCGGCTTATCCGGGCATCCGCTTTCATCAGACGTTCGCGAAAACGATTCATCAGTAACCCAGTCGAACGGGAACCTGATCCACATCGGCAGCAGCATCCGCCTAGGCGGTACCTGCAAGGGAATTCGGTGCTTCAGCCGTGCCGGCTTCGATGCTCAGCTTACCGTCAACCAGATACAACTTCTGGCCGACAGCCACAGCCTCAGCTGCTTTTGGCAAAGTAAACACTCCGGTCGTGTGCAGCACTCCCCATTCCCCCGGAGAGATATCCCCGTGCGCCACGCCAACCAGAGTGCCAGCGGCAACCGATTCGCCCGACAGAATCGTCGCCGCACCCGCGTTAAGAAAGTCGAGAGTGTGACCATCCTGCTGATAATTTGTAGCCATTGTAATTCTCCGATAAAAGGCAGCCTGGCTGCCTTCAGATAGAAAAAAACCGCCAGGGCGGCGGTCATTATTTTTTGGTGACTTTAACCAGCCCGCGCCAGTCAAGCGGTGCCACACCAGCATCAATGCGCACCTTAAAGGCCGCGCCATCAACGGTGAAGCCCTGCTGCTGTTCCAGATAAGGCGTATCAATACCGTCCAGATACGCCACTTCAATGGTGTCGCGTCCCTGCGCAGCGGTCAGGTAGTAATCCGTCGGGCTGCTGTCATCCAAGCGAGCCTCGGAAGCCACCGTCACAAAGTTCTGGATTGGGTTCACGATACCGCTGTTGGCATCTGCGCCCGGTACGCTTGCAGATTTGATCAACTGGTTTGCCCGTGACTCAATTGCCACTGGCGTCAGCATAAAGGCCGGGCGAATGTTCAGACGGCGATCGCCCGATTTTTGCAGCAGCATCGCCTTACGCGCCGTATCCAGGCCTTCGATACTCAGATCGGCGGATACAAGATTGCCATGATCGGCGTGGAACAGCGGCTTACCATCGGACATCTTCGGGTTGCTGGTCAACACCGCCCACACCAGATCGCCCACGGTAGCACGGGCAGCAAGGCCCATTGCCTGTGGGATACGGGTCAGCATGTCCAGGTCATCGTTGATGATTGTCTGGCGGTCAATGCTGAAAAGTTCTCCGTAGGTCGCCAGGGCAATTGGCTCGCCGCGATCCTTAATGGTGACATATTTATATTCTGCCCCGGCGCGGACCTTACGAAGCGATGCCAGCGATTCCAGACCGACGCGGTGCGCAGTTTTGAAATCGGTCAGCGTGCCTTTACGGGTCCACTGTTCAAAGGTTTCGGTGGCTTCATCCCAGCCCATCAGAGCCGCTTTGTGTGCCACATCCATCAGGATATTGCCAAAATCGCTGCTGCTGTGGGTGAACGCCAGGCCGACCATCGCCTGTGCCGTGCCTGCGCCGGAGATACCGATACCGCGATCGACAAGGGAGGCGCGTGCCAGTTCGCGCAGGGTGTAACCGTTGTATGCGTTATCCTTCTCGGCCTGCGCATAGCCCGCGCGGGTCATTACTGCAGCACGAATGGAATCACCAACCAGATTGCCATTACCGGCATAAAGATGAATTGCGCCCGGACCAGCGCTCGGAGTGGTGCCCGCCGCCAGCGCCTGCAGCAGTTTATTGCGGGCTTTTTCAGCGTTGCAGGTGAAGTCGGCCAGGCATTCAGCCTTCAGCGTCGCGAAGGCCGGGAACGCCTCAAATACGGCTGAGACGGAATTCACACGCTCCGCGTTCGCCGTCTGCATCTGGTGTTGCAGCTGCTGGGCCAGCGCGGTGATATCGATATTTGCCATCTGCGGCGCAGGCTGTTGTGGCGCTGGCGGGGTAAGGTTTGCCTGTACCGGCGCTGGCTGATGTACCGGAGCAGGTTGCTGTGGCTGATTCACCGGGGCTTCGGCGCGCGGCGTGAAAAGAGATTTAATCTGTTCTGGCATATTCTGGTAATCCTTCAGTTTATTTTCATTCACACAGGCCGCGGCCTGCAGTTCAGGTTCAAGCGTGTCGGCGAAACCTTTTTCCACCGCCTCGGCACCGTTAAGCCAGGTTTCCGCTTTCAGCATCGCTTCCAGTTCCTCCCGCACCAGTCCGGTTTTGTTCATGTAGGCGCTGAGCATCAGGGCTTCGTTACGATCAAGCCATGCGGCGTAATCGCGCATGTCGTCAGAATCCCCGGCGATACCGCCCCATGGTTTGTGAACCATAATCCAGGCGTTTTCCGGCATGTGCACCGTGGCGCCCGGCAGGCAGACAATCATTGAGGCCATGCTGGCCGCCACACCGTCCACCCAGATATCGATCTTCGCTTTCAACCGAGACAGGGTGTTGTAGATGGCAAAGCCCTGCATGACATCGCCGCCGGGGCTATGGATATGCAAATCCAACGCGCTGGCCTCAAACACCCCCGCCTCTTTACAGTCAGTGACGAACTGCTGGGCAGTAATGCCCCAGTCGCCGATCACGTCATAAAGGAATATTTCGACCCGTCCGGCAGCCAGCGCGCGGATTTCGTACCAGCACTGACCGTTTGCCGCATCGACACCCGCCAGGCTGGCGCGGGGGTCAATCATCATCGTCCGGCTCACGCCGTTTATCGTCTGGTTTTGCCGTTGCATCTGGCATCGCTCCTTTGTCATTGGCGGCGTCGGAATCAAACACCAGCCCGTGTTTACGGTTAAATTCTGTTTCACGCAGTCGCTGGCGCTTAACCTCCTGAGGATTTTTTCCCCTGGCCCGCGCCCATTCCGCTTCGGTACCCGCGCCGCCACGCACAATGGCTTTCCAGGCGTTCGCCTCTTTGCCCGGATCAATCCACGGCATCACCGGCCCGAGATAAAGCGCGTTATAGAGAGAATTCGGATCCACATCCGGCGGGACTTCAACGCCGCTCAGCAACGCCATCGCCAGCCATGCGCGGTAAACGGGCCGGCTGTGCTGGCCGACAAACCACTGTTGCAGGACGTTGTACCCTTCGAAGCTCTCCACCAGCTCCTGACGCTGGGAGCTGTAGGTACCGTTATAGTCCCGGGCAATGCTGGAATAGCTGCCGCGCGTACCTGCGGCCACGGCCCGCATCTGCCCGTTTCGGAATTCGTAGAGATGAACGTTCGGGCGGTTTGATTCCACCATGCCCAGGTCTTCGCCGGGCCGGAGTTCGTCGTAAATCATGCCCGGCGCGATATCGTAGTGACGCTGACCACCGGGCGGTGAAAACTCACTTTCATCGCCAAGAGACTGCGCATCGCCACGCTTGATATAAAACCCCAGCGCAGCGGCAATACGGGCGGCCACGCGCTCGCTCTCTTCATAATCCTTAATGTCTGACAGACGGGTAATGACCCCGTGGATCAGGCTAATACCCCGTAGCTGGTGCAGTCGCTTGCGCTGCGCCAGGTGAAGCATGTTGTCAGCTGAGACGGTTTTGAGTTCAGCGCTGAACCGCGTCATGTTCGCCGGGTGGTATTTGTAAACCCGGTACCCGACAGGGCGGCCCCAGTCGTTCACGATGATGCCCTGCCGAACCTGCTGGCCGGCGGTGCTGTTCAGGTTGAAAGGTACAAAATCCGCCTCCAGCATTTCCAGCGAGAACGGTACGGAGGTGGCATGCTGTAGGCCCGGCACATTGCCCCTGACCAGCTGCGTGAACACTTCCCCGTCACGCAGTGCAGAACGCAACAGCAGGCGCTCGGCTTCCGGCCGGGTAAACATGCCGGTTACTTCCGGACGCACCGACCATTCCGCCCAGAGTGCCGAAAGCTGCCCGGCAAAATCGGAATGGAGATTGCCTTCCAGATCGAGTGGCTGAGGCTCAACATGGATGCCGTGGGCACCGATTACCCGGTCTTCCATTTTGTCGAACAGGCCGATCACGAGGTCATGGTTTTCATCAAGCCAGCGGGCCTGTTCCCGCAGGGACTTGCCTGCTGCAAATACCGAGGTGTCCGCAGACTGGCTTTGCTTTTTGGCCTTGTGCAGCCGTGACGGGTTGGCCGCTTCATATGCATTGAGCCGGAGACGGTCCCGCGCACGCGCTGCTGCCCACCCGGGGGAAATAGCCCCCAGTGTTCTTTCAAGAATGCCCATAAGACGCCTTACAGAAAGTTAGCGAGTTTGTACGAACCACCACGGCTGTTAACTGTACGCCAGCGTCGCTCCCAGTATTCAAGCTCGTCGCGCAGCGCTTTCGGATCGTGGTTGGTAATGGCGCGACCATTTACGCCGGTAAAGGAGATACTCTTGCCGTCCAGCGAGTCCTGGTAAGACTGGCGCACCATCAGCAGTGTTTTCCAGATATCGTCTTTTGTCACAGCCAGCCTCCCTTACCGGAAGATCCCAGCCAGCTGCCGGACAGCTCGGTACCCTTTTCAGGTTCAGCCTGGACAGGCGACTGAACAGGTTTTGCTTTTTTCACGGTTATCTCCCGGGGACGTTCCCCTTCATGAATATTTGGATTGAGATCCTGCGGCTCTGCCCAGGCAGGAGGTTTTTCCCAGTCTCTTATTTTTTCGTATCCGCGCAGAACCGCCACGGCGTGCGCATAGCAGAAGAGGTCAAAGGCTTCGTTGGCGCCCTTGCCGGGTTTTCGCCATTTGCCATCAACACCGCGTTCTTCATAGGTCAGTTCCTCGTAGAACCACTCCCCCAGCCAGTCAGGGAAATGGATATACCCCGCGCCGGGGGCCTCACGGTCCAGATTGTTGCTGAGCTGATCTTTAAGCAGATCGGTCTGCAGCAGATACACGGGCACCTCGCCACGCGCATCGGCGCGACGGTCGCTGCGTTCGGTATTGTTCGGGTGGGTTTTGGTGATGATTTTCTGACGCTTTGTGCTGTCGCCTTTGACCAGGTAAACACGTTTACCCAGGCCGTCACGACGACACTGTCGCCAGAATTTATAGGCGTTGTCGGTTACGCCCTCTTCACCGCCGCTGTCGACTGCCATGGCCAGCACCGGCATACGCCGCGTCGGTTCAGCCTGAAGGGTATACGTTTTTTCCATCACATCGGAGACCAGCAGTTGCCAATCCTCCGGATACGCGCCTGGGTGGATCGGCTCCGCCTCGCCGTGCTCATTGCAGCGCAGCGACTGGCGGATGTTGTAGCGATCCACCAGCCAGCGTTCACCGTTTTCGCCGTAACCGATAATCTGCACGACGAAACGCCGCTTTTTGCCGCCCTGGACGTCCACGGCGGCCAGCAGGAAACGTACTTTTGGCGGCACCAGGCGTTTACCGTAATCCTCCGCACGCAGCATCAGCGCATCAGCGCGGCGTTGTTCACTTGCCGATCGCGGCAAATACGGTAGCCCCCAGTCGGTATTGATTACCGCCTTGAGGGTTTCTTCACTGCCGGTGGCCTCATATTCCTGCTCAGCTGTCAGCAGCTTGTACACCAGCTGCGCCCAGGTCTGATAGGCAGCCGCCGGGCCTTCCATCCAGAACGACGCAATGCGCGAACGGCGTGGCTCACCGGAAACATTACCGTCACGGTCAATACTTTGACCTTCACGCAACCAGACGCCCACCCCGTTAAGCTCGCGCTTTTTATCTGCGGTGATAACGCTGCTGCAGTGCGGACAAAGCAGATGGGCCGACTCGCTGGCTTTCACCGGATCCGGTTCATCCCGGTAGCCAGTCATCGCCTCCATCGCTGGCTGAAAATATTCACCACAGTGCGGGCACGGCCAGTACCACCGACGGCGATCGCCGCGATTGTACAGAGAAAGCGCACCTGTCGTCGGTGGCGCTTCATGAGGAGACTTACGGCGCCATTTGCTGTCACGAATATCACGACCTGGAGAACACTCCACCAGCGTCATCCCGGCGGACATAAACGTCGTGGTACGTTTGGAGGCCAGGGTAAAGCCGTCACCCTCGCCGTCGATGTCCTCAGGGAAGCGGTCATAATCCGTGAGCGCCACACATTTGAAATCTGACGAGGACATGATGTTGATTGAAGGCCAGCCAATCTTGAGATAGTTGCCCGCCAGAAAAGTACGATCATGCACGTTGTTGTCGTTTCGCAACGGGCTCAAGCGTTTTGCCACCTCAGGACTGACTCGGAAGGTTCGGGCCAGTCGCTTTTTTGAGTGCTCCCGGGCTTTCTCTTCGGTCATCTGAACGACGAGCATATCGGACGGGTCGCAGACGATGTTGTAAACCACCCAGCCATCCACCAGGCCAATAGTTTTCCCGGTTCGTGCCGGCCCAACAAACACCACCGCATCGTATTCACGCATCGCGAGGCAGTTCATCGGCTCAATCACATACGGGGCAACGGCAGGGTCCCACGGTACCGAGTTACCAGCCCCCATGGGTACGCGCATAAATTTCTGAACCGCCTCAGCCACAGGCATACGGCGCGGGGCTTTGAGAATGGCGGAAGCATTACGCCTGACTTCCGCTGCCGTGGCCTGTCGCATGACTTACTCCTCTTCTGGCGTATCCTCCTGTTCCGGTGAGTCGGCCTGCTCAACTTTGAGGGCTATCTGATCGCGCAGATCGTCAATAACCTGCTGCACCCTGACAACCGCTGCAGGCGTCATGGCGCAATCGCGCTCAAGAATATCGGGTAACGTTTCCAGCACCTGAACCATCGCCTTCGCCATGGAGGAAAACTCCCTGGTGACTTCAGATGCTGGGATCAGCTCCCCGGTTTCCTGCTGAAACTTGAGCCTTTCGCGCTCTGACTGAAACCAGGCTTTACGATCCGGGGGGATCATTTTGTCGACGTCCACCCGCTCGGACGGTGTGGTGCTTGTCAGCAGCTCCCGCAAAATATCGGTGACAGCATAAAGCTTGAGTTTCGGATTGCTGCCGTGTGCGGGTTGCACATTTGCCAGCTTGCCTGCGACCGTCTGGCGGTGCAGATCGGTAATGGCTGCCAGCTGAGTGATATTCAGCCGGAGATTTTTCAGTTCGTTATCCATGATGGTGAACAAAAAATAGTCATTTCGACATCCTGCAAATGCTCAGGACTGAAATATCAAGAGGTTAAACGGATGATGATGAAACCCATAAAATGCAAAAAACTAGCCGTTTTCCGCGTGTCCTCGCCCCCTCGGTGTTCAGAATCGTCAGGAGGACCCGCGTAAATGATAGTAATTATCAACAAATGTAATAAAAAAGGCCGCCTTCGCGACCTTCTTCTACATTATGTGTAATCAGTAATTTGCATCACGTCTTTGCTGCTCGATGATGTCTTGCTGCTCATTCCATTCTTCATCTTGTGAATCATGATAAGCCTTAGCCTCTATAATTTCCCCTATAAGACCATCAACAAACTCTTCGGACTTATCTTCAAGAGATACACCTTCAGGAAGGAGATCGTACTCCCTAGCCAGCTGCTCCAACTCTTCATCACTCAAGTGCTCAAGCTGTTTGCGCTCGTCATCCCAGTCAAAGTTGTCAGTCATTTACATTCTTCCGTCAGTAATATGGAGGTACCATTATGTCTGACGCATTTTTACATTCAATAACCATTATTAACCCCACTACCATGTGAGCATTTGTAATGCTTAATTCATAGTTCACGGATTGTTATTCGAGCCCCTTACTGATTCGTAAATCCGCTCACACGTCATTCCAGCGCGGTAGCGTTCGTCAGCGATTCCAGCATAATATTTAGCTTCTTCTGCAAGACTTCCGAGCATGTCGGCGAGCATTGCGGCATCGGCACCTGCTGTTTTGCTTCTGACGGCAGCGGCAAGATCTGAGGTGTGCTTTGCGGCGTCCAAGCGGGTAGTGAGCTTTCTGGCTTGCTGTTGCAGCTGGCTAACAGTGGTAGCCAGGCCAGCAGAAGTAACGGCAGCGCTCGCTGCTTTAGCTTGAGCATCTTTCACAGCCTCATCACGGGCAACGGTTCGCCCTTGTTCAATCCATCGCGCGGCGGTCTGCGCATTCACTTTCTGTGAGGATTCGGCGTTATCCCGTTCAGCCCACTTTATTTTCCAGCCGCGGTTCGTCCACTCACTACCAGCGAGGAACGTTCCAGACAATGCGACAACCATAATGATACAGATGCTGATGGGCTTCACTGGTCTATCCCCCAGCACGTCAGCGCGCTTTCCTGGTCCCGACGTTCCACCTGACCATAGCAGCCATTCTTCTGGCCTTTGGTCAGGCGGCAATCGCGGCCACCGTCTTTAATCCACCAACGGATAGCTTCGCAGGCACCCTTCATGTCACCGGCGTTCATGCGGCTATAGAATGTGGATGGGTAACATTTACCAGGACCGATGTTATACGGACAGAACGACGCGATACCGACCTTCTGCGGCTCAGACAGCGGTACCTTGATATTGCGGTCGACCCATGCCAGCGCCTTATCACGTTCAACGGCGTTAACCTTCTTGCACTGCGCTTCGGTCGCGGTCATACCCTTAACGACACGTTTACCGTCGATTACAGTGACACCATGACATAGCGTCCAGACGCCACCAGGATCGACTACGGCGACCAGCGCATTGCCTTCTTTCTCGCTAATGAACTGATCAAACAATTCAGGAGCAGTTGCCCCGGCAGCGAGAAGGGCCAACATTGCGGCGCTGAACTTCACTTTGTTCGACATCACTCACCCCGCGCGGCCTTTCGCCGATCCTCTTTGATTTTGAAAAACAGGTTCGTCAGATAAGTCAGCAGGCCAAACATCAGGCTTCCGAGCACTCCAATTGCGGCCCACTGTGATGGGGTTACTTTGTCCAGCAATTGAAGCACCCAGAATCCGGCGTTACCGGCTGATGCACCGTAGGCAATGCCTGTTGTCAGTTTGTCCATTCGATACATGCTCTCACCTCGCTGAATGCGGGTGTGTGTTTATGAAAACAAAAAAGGCTGCCATAAGGCAGCCCGAGAAACGGCAGTACCCGTCAACAAATAGACGGGGTTCATAGATTAAGTGATGTGACTAAGCAAATAGTCTTATCACATTAAGATAGATTTTGCGTACGCGTTAGTTTTTTATTAATCTCATACGGAAAATACGGCTTTACGACAAGGGCGTCCAAAAAATGACCAAAACGGCTATCAGACACGTCATAGTTCATGAGTTGATAAAGGAATCGAACAAGGATTTTGATCATTCGAAGCCTTACAATTTACGTGACACTGAACTCGATAAATCTAACGAGATTGTGAAGAAACTTGTTGATGGCGTGATAGATTTATATGGTTCGAAAGGTAATTCCGCACATTACGGGATTTTTATCAGTGATAAGAATAAACAGGGCCCGGTACCCGGTCTGTTTCACAACTATTCCTTAGTTAAGGATTCTGTCTCAGAAGATTTTATAACCTTAACTAAAGAGGTTATGAAAGAAATGTATCATTCTGCAATAAGTCAACCTTGGGCATCTGGCGGTTACGTCGTTTTCACTGATTACATAATTTCTGGATTGCGTTATCTTTTAGTGACAATGATTAAAAAAACTAACGGTGTAACAATAAGTGACAATCTAGAACCTGAAGAGATGATTCATTTGGAGCTAGGCAATATAAATCAGGCTGCAAAAATCAATTTTAGGTATTATGAAGAATATCAAGTTGCAGATGAAGTCAAAAAGACAGAACTTAGCTACTTAAGTTTTATCAGTAAAACCACCGGACAATCAGCAGCAGCTTACTTTATAGCGGCTTTAGGATGCGATAAAGGAATCGCTTCCGCTGGAGCGACCAGGAAACTTCCTGATGAGATAAGACGTTTTTGCAGGGCTGAACCAGCACTAAAAGCACATGCTGAAATATTCAGAAATGATGTGATCAAATATCTGGAAAAACAGTTCGAAAATAAACACTCTGCAAAACTTGCTGACATAGAAGCCGTAGCTATTAACCAAATGTCCACAATGGATGAGAGTGAGCGTACTGTGTTAGTTGAGAAGCTGATGAGACATCTCAACAGTGAAGATGTTCGGATTCCCTCTGAATTCGTCATAAATAAAAACTCATTAGACAAAATTCGCAATGTTATTTATAAAACCCCCTCGTTAAGCTTTAATTTCGATAAAGATTTACTTGGCTCGACTATTGATGCAAAAGTATATTATAATGACGAGGATGCGAGCTTAACTTTTAATAATCTACCTATAGAGGCAGTAACTAAGATTAGAAATGCCTTAAAAGAATTGAACACTCCAAGTGAAGGTGACTAATTAAAATGAATGATTTTAGTTTAGTGGTTGAACTATTCAGATTAACAAATCGCACATCTTTTGATGGCGATAAGTTCTCTGCATGCATTGATTTTACCTCAAACATAAAATCTTAATTTGAAAAATTATACAATTTAAACTCTAAATACGGTTCTATTGACGAGGTTGAAATCGATGGAACCCCATATTATGGAGTGAAACAATTCCCAGAGAAAGCAAAAGAACTGTCATTTACGTTCAAGGTTAATCAAGGTAGTGCTAATGGGTTTTACAAAAACAGGAACGATTTTATAAAAATACACACACTTAAAAAGGGAGTGATGCCAGAATTTTATTACATAGTTGAAGATGATTATTATTCTGCGGACAAGCAAAAACCACTTTTTATTGAAAAAATAGAAAGCATATGCGGTCTTATCATCAACCTTTCAAAGCTAGCTCATTTTCATGACATTAAAAATGATAGCAAAGGAACCTTTTTTAGACTTGTGTTTGTTCTTCATTCAGAATCAAAGTCAAAATCCATCGTAATTGAAACTAATTTTTCGGCAGATACTGTAGATGACGAAGTTATTGATTTGGATTTGATAAAATCGCTTGTAACACTAGAATCCAGTGTGGATATTCATTATATAGAAAAGATCAACACGTTCAGAAATACGATAATTGAATACGTAGAAAGTAATGGCAACTCTTTCTCAGGAATAATCAAACATTGGAATGATATATGTATGTTATATTCCAACAACTTAGCTGCATACATGTCTGCGTTTTCTTTCCATAAAGCTCGGAAAGAAGTTGTTGATGCCGAAATGGAATACTCAGAAAAACTATCAAAAATTATTTCTGAAATTTCAAACAAAGCATTAGCAATACCTATTTCCCTTGCTGCATCCCTAGCCATATTTAAATTCACAGAGAACTCGGAGTGGGTTATTACTTTCGTTGGTGTGATTATCACAGCTGTAATCTCCTCAGCAATGTTAATCTCACAAAAAAAACAACTTGAGCGCATATCACATTCTAAGGAGGTTTTATTCCAGCAATTAAACACTCGGATAAAAGATGATACCACCGACCTTAAAATTAGCTTAAAAGAAGTTACAGATAAACTAAATGACAATGAAATTTTTTGTAGAAATGTTCTAGACTGTTTGTTGTCTTTAGCTTGGATGCCCACCTGCGTAGGCATCGTAGGTATTGCTCTAAAATTTATACCGTCTATCCCTTAAGAAGGTATAATAGACCATCAACAAAACCTAAAGCAGACTGTAATTCCTTCCGGATTGTACCATCTGAACACTTTCTCTTTTTTGCAATTCTGCGTAACGAAATACCAATCACAAAGTGAGAAACAATAAGTTCGTAATCTTCCGGCTTGTACTGACGCAAGCGTGCCACGCAACCATCAATCATGATCCCCTCATCATCATCACATTGAAGACGTGATTTCTTTCCATGCGGTAACAACCCTTTAAACCCTGCAGCAATAGGCTGCCAGTCAACGCCGCTGCTTTCTGCGGCCGCCCAAGCGCCCCACATATCCATTACTTCATACATATCACGCATAAATTTCTCCTTTACGCCAGAACGCCGAGCGCATAGGCCCGGTCCAGCAATTGAATGATTAACACTGGCTGCGGCGCATACTCGCGCTCGAATGCGGCGGGATTGTCATGTAACTGCCGATGATGAACCCGGCATAGCGGTATGGTGAAAATGTCGTGGGCTTTGGTTGCCATTCCCCCCTGCCCCCATCCGATGAGGTGGTGGGCATCACCGGACCGCTGCCCGCAGCACACACACGGCTGGGTTTTAACCCACTCAATAAAGCGCGGAGAGATCCAGCGAATACGCTTTGGCCGCGCGAATAATGTGGCCGGGGCTTCAGCGTCCACCTGAACCTGAACAACTGGTTTTACGGCTTTAGGTTGCGTTTGTGGTTCAGCAGCGGCTGGCCGAGCGGGAACAAGACTAACTCGTTCGGCGAGTATGTCCGCTGCAGGACGTGACGGAACTATCTCGCTTTCTTTGTAGACTGACTGGATAGGGTCATCTTTGAGGCCAATGGAGCGGCTCGCCATATTTTCGGTTATTGCATCGCCTATCCCCTCAGATACAGCCCACCAGCACAATTCAGCCAGCGAAAGCATTCTGTCCGCCGCGCAGCCGGTTTTGATCCGCACACATTCAATCACCCAATCAGTGAGGTTTCTGGCGATCAAATCATCCAGAACTTTGTCGCTCTGGTTGCGTAATTCGTTGTCACAATGCCAGCAGGCAACTATCGCCCCCAGTTCATGCCGGAACATAACCAGCTCGCGGTGGTGGTAGTTGCTGTGTGGCCACTGGCATTTTGAAACATGCCGTCCCAGCCAGTCTTCAAGCGCCGAAACGCCACCAGCAGCGCGAACAACACGCGCATCCAGAAAGAAAGGGGTTAACGTCGGGTCTTCTGCCAGCAACTGGCGAGCATCCGCTATTTTTCCCGACGGTAAATCCTTCATGGAGTCCGGTTGCTGTTCAATCAGAACGCGGCCGGCGCTGAACAAGCCCATCAGCTCCTTGCCTGGCTTCAGCAGAACAATTCCCATATGACGGGCAATCTCAGGCATCAGGAGAGCTCGCACGGTTCCCCCTCCCGGATGATCATCTTTCCGGTTTCGCCCCAGATTTTGGTTACACGTCCATCCCAGATATGGCTATCCTCGCCAAAAATGGCATCCAGCAGCGCTTTCTCTAAATTGTCTTTATCGGGTTTTTGCTGGTGGGGCTTCCCGTCCATCAGGGACCGTTTCTTTTTGCTCCAGCTCGGCGGCATCGGCAGCACAAAAATAACGTGATACCCGCTTTCCGGGAGCGAGACATTGTTCAGCCTCACCTCATCACAGAAAGCACGGTACCGGAGAACCTCCGGGCGCTTCTTCCATTTATCGGCGCGGGTCATTCGTGGTTTGCCCAGCGGGGTAATGTTGAAAACCTTCTCGTTCATTTCCACCCTCGCGAGCACATAGAGCGCTGTGTACGCTGGTGGCCGTTTGATACAGGCAGTAACGCTGATACAACCCAAAAACGAGGATCAACATCGAGGCTTTTTTCTACGATGATGTTATTCGCGCGATAACGGGCCACCAGCTCTTCGGCCTGTTCTTCGGTCAGGTTGTCATGGTAAAACCAGTCTCTTTTCATACCGTACCCCGGCAGAAAAAAGACAAAAAGAAACCGCTGACGTGGCTGCACATCAGGGAGTAATTCGTGGTGTGTATTTTTTGCGCCATGGTGTCTCCGTGGCGCAGCAGGTATAGGTTGTTCAGGCCTATGACGGGAGTTTAGCAGAACCAGACGGAATGAGGTAACCGGGTCTGGACTTCGCCATTTCAATCATTTGTGCGAATAATGACGGAGTGCCGACAATTTCATCTGGCTGCAATGGCATGAAAGAAACCATATCGCCGCGGCGGTACATCAAAGCACGTTCAGTTACGGGGAATGACGCCAGCCTGGCGACTATAACGCCGTCATCACACCTGATTACAACATACCCACGGTCAGGCATATTCTGTTTTTGTTCCACTAAAAAACCCTCGCTACGGCAATGTGTCAGCGTCGAATTAATAAAACCAGTCGTCTGCGCTTTCCCACGTTTCCTGCAGGATTTCCTCTACTCGCTTTTTGTCGCCATCTGCGCCACCGATAACGCTGAGGCCATCAGAACCCGCGCGGCGCACAATCAACCTGCAATCTTCAAAGCTCTGATTCAGGCGGCGAAGCAGTTCAGTTTGCAGCGCATCTTCTGCGCCAGTGGGCAGTTTTTTGGTTTTGTCGATCGTCACTTCAACTTTCATAATTCCTCCCGCTCGAAATACTGTATAAATAAACAGTATACCCATACAGGAGATTTATCAATCCCGAAAAAGCATTTTTTGTGAAAGTTACCGCGTTGTTTCCATTGTGTTTTTACATCAGCAACAAAAAACCCGCCGTAGCGGGTTAAGATGTTCTTGGTCAGTTCTCATGGAAGTTGACGAAGCTTCAAAAGCCAATCCTGATTACCTGGTTTGAATATTAATCTGTATATCAGAAGAATCCTTGCCACAACTTCCCGCGGGGATATTCATACTGGTGAACGCCCAAATAATTCCAGATATGGATACGTTCAATGTCCCGCCATTGCAGGAAAAAATACCATCTCCGTTGTCTGAAACAAACACTGGTCGCAAATTCAACAGTTCCTCCTCAAGGGACGATTCATGAGTTGACGCACTCTTCAGATAGTAACTGAAGACATTTTCTTCCGTGTTTCTTTCAAATTTTGTAACGTATAACTGTAACCCACTGGCTAAACGCTCCTTACGCACTATATTTTCAGGTGATTTATTTGATGTGTTGGTTGTAAAAAAGACCGCCAAGCAAAGTAGAAGCACCACAATACAGAGTATGATTTTAGCGAGCAGCCCATTAGCCAGTTTGATGTTGTTTACTATCATCCCTGCCTCCTGCTATCTCTGTGCATCCATAATTTATAAACACATAACAGCAAAGCAATCTGGCGCTAACAATACGTATCGGCGTGGGCTTTGATACATATCAACTTACAGAAGAGAAGGTTGCTAGCGTTCTGTCATCTAAAAGACAGCCATTCTTCCCATACATGTTCCGGGTCGATATCAGGATAACCCCTCTCTTCCGTCATCGCCTCAGCAACATCTTCTGGTAATTCAACGGCTGTTGCTTTATCACGTATGGATTCCACCTCTTCCCGGGTGAGTGGTCTGCTCACTTCCTTCTCTTTTACAATGAGTAGTCGTATCAGTGGTGGGATAAAAACAATTGTCATTTTGTTGTAGCTCAAGTTCATGTAGATAAATGCATAATCTCAACGTATTCCTATCATGTCTTGTTTATCCTTGCGCCCCCTGTTTATGGGACATGAAAAAAGCCGCGGCATGCGGCTTAAGTGATTGTTTTTTTTCTCATCAATGTAACGAATAGCAGCGCTATAAGATCTCATCATCACGCCGCTTTTTGTTTCGACTGGCACAGCTCCGGTAAATTAGCCCTTACCAACGCCTCAGCGAACGGAGGCGGCACGGAGTTACCGCAGCGCGCAACCTGCTTGTCCTTCGGGTACTTTTTGCCCGTGTAGTCCTGGTCAATGATGTACCACTACGTGTATTCGCAATACCACAGCTTATCCATGTCTAAACACTTCGGCTTATACATGCATAGTAGATTCATCAAATAAAAAAGCCAGCGAGAGTCAGTCGCTGGCTAATCATAGTCTTGAACGGTATTCAGAACGCGTAACGAACCTTCAGGCTAATACCCTGACTGGTGAATTTTGTTCGCTGACTGGCATCGTATTGTACCGTGCCGTCAAGCACATCGCTGAACTTTGCCGTTACCCCAACACCAGCCATTGCAATCCATGGGCTTTCACTCATGCCACGATAGGTAAATGGCGAGTCGGCGGCACCGATAAATGCCGTGGTGGTCTCGCTGCGATCGTTCTTCGTATCGTAACCAGCCCCAACATAACCATGTACGTCAACAATCTCCGATAGCTTGATACCCGCTTTCAACTTGCTGGAAACTATCAGAGCCTCGGTTGTGGCCCCTCTCACCTTCAGGCCGACATCCGCTGCGCCAGTCTCCTGATAACCTTTATCCTTCACGCGATAGTAATCTGTACGCAGTTCAGGAGTAAGCGTCACATTGTCCTGCGGGTGGAAGGTGCTTTGGAACCCAAGCCCGGCCTGGAAGGTGTCACTATCGTAGTCAGAATGCGCCACACCATTGTAAGCGGTGCTGCCATCGTTAGGGTTTTCAATATTCAGGTAACGATTACCCGTCGTATTATTGCGCCCGAAGCCAGTCTGCCAGGTCATCCCCGTGTCTGAGGTAAAGTCATATCCGCCATATGCAAGCAAGTTCCAGCTGTCCACGCGTGCGTCATGCCTGATATCGTCAGAATTATCGTTAACATCTGTGCGACTCATGCCTAAGGCCAGACCCAGTCGGGTTTTATCTAATATGATACCATCGGCACCAATGGCGAACCCACGCGTATCTGCATTATACCCAGCGTAATCTCCACGGCTGGACTGGTTATCCCAGCGCCCCACCGGGCGGATCCACAGATATTTCTCCGGATTAAACTCGTTGGTATAACCCTGACCGCGCACGGACTCCTGACGACCGCTGACGATGTCACCAAACGCACGCAGGTTATTCATTGCTACGTAGGGCATGCTGCCATCCATCAATGGGGCAAGCTGCACCACATTTTTGTGAACCTGACCGGCATTAAAGGACGAGGTGATTGCACAGACGGTACTCGCCAGCGCGCCGTTGCAGTTCTTAGACCCTCCATAACTATTGTTGATGAGGTTATCCAGCGCGGTCCCAACGCCGACTAATGATGGATTATCACTGGTGGTAGCAATGGTATTACTGACGGTAGTCAGATTCGTCTCGGCAATTTTCAGCGAGTAGCTGGTGCCGGTTTGCACCTGAATAAACTGATAACGCAGCGAATCATCCAGTACCGCCGAAGGTGAACCAGTGATATTACTAGCCGTGACGACATCAACCAGCTCATCGCCATCAGCGAAGCTGGTGCTACCCTGGGTGATCACCAGCGTCCGTCCATTCAGGGCAGCGTTACCGGCAACATTCAGTTGACCATAGCTGCTGGTACTATCTGCCTGCAACGCCAGCACACCATTGCTATTCTGGACGTAAGTATTTACAGTCGAGGGCTGCTGGCTGCTGAGTAACTCAAAAATACCGCTATTACTCATCGCGCTGTTAGGAGCATTGACACGCCCAATAATTATCCCTTCGTTATTGATGCCCCCCACTATTGTGCTGGTGCTGGCCACCTGAATCGCATCACCGTTTAACGCGCCAATTATTCCTTTGTTTTCGAACTGGTTTACCACGGCAGAATTCTCTATCACGACCGCATTGCCGCTACCGCCGCCAATAATCGTCCCCGTATTGACTAGCGTACCGGTCTGAGACGTTCCGCCAAGGTATACGCCGGCAACGCCGCCATCAACGATCCCCGTATTGAGCAACGTACTAATCGCCGCAGAATCACCAACGGTAATGCCATTCCCATTCGGCGCGTAAATAACACCACCATCAAGGTTTTGAATGGTCGTATCCTTGACCTTACTCCCGACATAGATACCGTTGCTGCCCGCGCCATTAACGGTGATATTCCCCTGGTTGGCGATTTGACTGCTTTGAGTGGAGTTTGCATGAATGCCATCAGCGACTGCGCCTGATGTGGTGATACTCCCCGAGTTCTTAACCGACATCCGCGCGACAGCGTTCAGCAGGATCCCATTACCAGCAGCGCCGGTTGTGGTCAACGTCCCCTTATTCTCCAGCGCGCTATCAGATACCTCTGCCACGTTTATGGCGTTACTGTTATCACCAGGCGTACTAATTGTACCGCTATTAATGACCTGCGAATTATTTGTGGAAAAGAACCGGATACCATCGCCATCCGAAGAAATGCTGCCGTTATTCTGTAGATTTGCGCCATGACTGGAAAAGTAGACGGCTTCACTTCCTCCCGTCGTTTTAAACTGCGTGCCTGACTCAATAATCACGCTTTGCCCATAAGTTTGAAATTGTTGCGGTGCCGTAACGCTATTATTACACGTTACCGTCACACCAGCGGGGTCTGTACAGTCAGCCCAAACCGCTGGTGCGGTCAACATTCCCGCGCTTCCCAGGATACTGCTAATAACTAAACAACTAGTTCTCTTTTTCAAACTGGTTCCTTAATACAAAGACAACATTTATGATTAATTTAATTACATCACCTGATAGTTTAGGAATGTGAGTATTATTTAATTATGCATCAGACCTAATACTTCGTCAGCTTAGTAAGCATAAAAACAATCATAGTTTATAAATCTTTTCCTCATGTCACTTTCATACGCTCTACCAGTACGGTGATATCGTTCATTGGGCTGACTCCTCAAATAAAACGTCGCCTTCAACCCC
The DNA here is from genome assembly GCF_965301105.1 of Kluyvera sp. Taxonomy (NCBI): domain Bacteria; kingdom Pseudomonadati; phylum Pseudomonadota; class Gammaproteobacteria; order Enterobacterales; family Enterobacteriaceae; genus Kluyvera; species Kluyvera sp. Next base: position 4,359 of record NZ_CBDKZX010000004.1, on the reverse strand, counting down.
GCCGATCTGATAGACGATTGAACCATCTTCCCGATATTCAATCGGGGTTGCGCTCCATTCTTCGCCGCTTGGGTCGTCATCATCACCAACCAGAACGAAGCCGCCAGTAACAACACGGGCCGGATACATTTCACCTTCAGACCAGTAACCTACGGTGTCTTTGATGCATTTCAGGAAAATCAGATTGCTCATTGCTTGGCTCCTTCGAGTGCTGCGGCGATCTCTTCGAAAAACTTCTCCCGGGTGTGGCTGGTCATGGCCGGTACAAACGCAGCCATCAGCATGCCCTGATCGCAGTTCTCATCGTCGGAAAGCAGAACAATTTTCTTATCCAGGCGAACTTTGGCTTCCTGCAGCTGCTCGTTCCGGCTGGCGCGCTGGAGGTATTCAGCGATAATTGCGATCGCCTTTTTGGTTTCTTTCACAGTGGTTTCGTTCATGCTCTCCGCTCCAGATACACATACCGTTTCACCATGCCCAGCGGCAGCTCTAACTTTTCAGCTATATCCCGGAGTTTCACCCCACCAGCGTGCAGTTCGCGCGCAAGCTCCACATCCGCTTCCGGATATTTAACCGACTGGTGGAACCTGCCGCGGAGTCGCAAATTAATACCAACTTCCCGGGCTTTCGTTCTGACCGCAGATTCTGAGCGCCCAATGAGCAAACCAATCTGTTTTACTCTCATGTTCCCGCTACACTGATGAACAACGATTAATTCAGCTCGGCACCAGTCCTTACATTTCTTCCGCATTCTCCTGGTCATCGTTAGCACCTCTGAGCATTACGAAGGCAGCGAGACCGCATTCTGGCGATTCTCCACAGCTCGTTTGAAGTACCGGCCATCCCCATGACTGCCGTATAAACTGTCGCAGCGCGGCGCCACAACCCTTTGCCTTCCAGTTTTTTGGCCTGGCCTATCGCTGCCTGAACTTCCTGCATGTTCTCAACTGCTGGCCGCGGTTCCATGTTCGGTAGTTCAACATCAGGCACCTCGGTTCCAGCCGCAACGTAATACACAAACTGGGTGCCGTTATGCTCCCGGCGCAGTTTTCCGGCGTTGTGGAGGCTGCGCAGATGATTACCAGCGCTGCTCGATGGGAGTTCCAGAACTTCACACACATCCTGCAGGACGCAATCTGGCGTTCTGTCCACGATGGCGAGCACCAGCTGCGCCTGTGTTACTCGGTTTTTGGTCTTTTTGGTCATTGGTCAAAACTCGCTTTGTTACTTAACGACCCGTAGATGGGTCACGTTTTTGCGGTAACTTCCCCAGGTAAAATTCACCCAGATACCGCCATCCATCGTCAGGCGATCCATAACTCGCTCGCCTAAGATATTCGTCAGCTCGTCATGGTTGAGGTTGGTCAACACCCCGACCGGCTTCATTGCCGCCAGGCGGCGGTCGATAATCTGGTTAAGCACCACCTGTTCGCCGCGTGTTTCGCGCTGTACTCCGACTTCATCAAGTACCAGCAGGTCAACACGGCATAGGCTATCCAGCAGAGACGCTTCGGACTGGCCACCGTCGTAGCACTCCCGAACTTTCAGCATCAGGTCCATCACGGTGATAACCAGTACGCTGTGATCTCGCTTGATCAGGCTGTTGCCGATGGCCGCCGCCAAATGGTTTTTTCCTGTGCCGCAGCCACCGCTGAAAATGAAGCTGGCGAATCCAGTACCGAAATGTTCGGCATAGCTCTTGGCCATGCTCAACGCGTGGCGCTGACCTTCGTTGTTCACCTGGTAGCTGGCGAACGTACAGCCGCGGTGAAGATCACAGATGCCAGACCGCCCGAAAATCTTTTCGGTGCGCACCTTCCGGTTTTCTTTCTCGACTTCGGCAGCTCGTTTTTCCCCCTCCGTGCGCTGCCACTCCATCAACTCCTGCGCGTTCTGGAAGCGAGGCTGAACACCCGGTGGCATCATTTTTTGTAAACGGCTAAACAGGTCACTCGTTGATTTCATGGCTAGCCCCTGAATCCCGGTGGGATCGTTGTGTCAGGTTGAGAAATCTTTATCCCCGCTGGTTTTTTCGAACAGCCAGTGAAGTTCCGTGGCTGTGCCCGGGAGTTTCTGAGGCTTTGTGCAAACGCCTGCTCCCACTGCTGGTGGTGCTTCACCTTCCCCTCTGGCCCCCAGTAATCGCGAAACTGCTGTAATTCCTCCTGTGAATAGCCCGGTTCGGGGCCAAGATTAACACCCCACAAAGCGGCTTGTTTCACGAAGTCGGGCCCCGGCTTCCATTCAGGAGTGATCGAGAATTTCCCGAAAGGCGCGATGTACTCGGGGTTATTCCCGTCCCGTTCTTCGTCGGGCTCGCGCGCTTCTCTCTCTCTGGTTTTATTTATTAGATCTGTATCTGTATCTGTATCTGTATCTTTATTAGTTGGGTTTCCGTTGGAGTTCTGTTCAAACGGAGAATCAACACCCGTTGAACGACCGTTCCCGTTTTGTTGGCCTTTCGTTGATTTTTTGGCTTTTCTAGCCTGTGCAGAGGCTTTCCCTGCTGCTGACTTCTGACTAATCGACATTTTTACGGCTTCAAGGTCCCGCTCGATTCGTTCCTGAACCCATTCCGTACCGTTGTCGTTGAAAAACTCTTTCAACGAAGCTTCAACGGCAATCCAACGGTCGTTGCTCAACCGTGCAATTTTCGCCAGTCGGTTTTTTGGGATCGGCCTGCCTGTCTGCCAGTAATTGAACATCAGCAGCAGGTACGCTCCATGCTCTTCTGTAGACAAATGCATGGTGTCTGCCAGATAGTCAGCAATGTAGAGTTGCATGTAAGGCAGTGCTGCCATGGTTACTCCTACCCTCGACTTGCAGAGGATTTATGGTCATTGGTCTAAACTCGATTAAAAACACTGTGGCGCTACGGCGGCTACGCTCGCCAGTAGTGGTCCCGCCAGATCTGCAGGTAGCAGGTTAAACAAAGCAATTGCGGCCTCCCTTATCTCGCGTTCAAGCTTCTGAACTGGAGCGCCTAACAACTTCGCCTGGTGAGCTTCGCTGCATTCTTTGATCGCACTGGCCACCAGCTCAGTTTCCGTTAACCCGTGCTTCAACCCATATTTACGGGCGATTTCGATCGGCATCGCATCAGCAATTGCTGAGGAAAGCTGGATCACATAACTGGTGTACTTTTCGGAACCGGCTTCGTTCTTCAGATAGCGGTACAGGTTTTGTTTGTTAACGCTGATTCCTCGACCGTTTTGTTTTTCCCATTGTTCGGCCACCAGCTGAGCCACCACCTCCTGAGATTTTCCGGGGATGGTGGATTCCCACTCCTGCACGGCGGCATAGATTTTTTGACACTGCATGCCATCCCGGCGACGTGGCGAATACTGATTTTCTGTTTTCAGCTGCATACCTTTCACCGGGGTATGATTTTCAAAAGAGATGGTTTGCATGGTTACTCCTTTGGAAGTCCATCAGCAGGGTTCGGATAAAGATCTGGGCGCAATTCGTGTGGTGTTACCTTCCAGTCGACAGCTTTGCTCACCTTGATCACTAGCTCTCCTGGTATTTTATTTTTAAACCACCCATTAACTGTTTGGGCTCTCCTTTTCATACGGCGGCCGAGCTCAGCTTGGCTGCAGATGTTCAAGAGTTTTTTTTGGGTTGATGTCTTCATCGGTTGATCTCATTAGTTGTCGATGGAAGACAATAAAACAAATTAAATCGATATCGTCAAATTATTTCGATAGTTAGGCCTACAGAAAAAATCTGTATAATTAGTGGTAACTTTATGAATTGGATGAAGAGATGAACTTCGGAAAGAGATTGCAAAGGGCTATAAAAGATCTCGACATATCTCAATCTGAGCTAGCCCGCAGGTTGGGAGTTAAGGCTCAGTCGGTAAGCGGCTGGTGTAACTCTGATATTCTGCCTAGATCTGAAATCTTAAATCTTCTGCCGGCAGCAACGGGTTATCCGCTTTCATGGTTTTTTATGGAAGATGGTGAAGTATCTCAAGATAGGGACCCATGGGAGACAAACGTTCAAATCAAGCCGTCTTCTGAACTCCAGGCAAGGCTTCTTAATGCGTTTGAACAGTTACCAACTGAAGATGAAAAAGAGAGAATTATCAGCCTTATAGACATGCGTCTTGAGGAACTTGATAATTTCGCAAAGGCCTATCTACAAAAAAGAAACCTTATTCCCCCTACTAAATAAGCCCCTCTATCTCCTTCCACATTTCGTGGGTCATGTCATGACCTGCTGTTTTTTTTCGCCCCTGTCTATCGATTTAATTTGACGCATATCGATTACTTCGATAATAATACTCCCATCGCAACACGTCATGACCTGCTCCCCGTTGATTAGTACACCCCGATGTTAGTAATGTCTTCATAAGCC